>JALSLS010000245.1 GCA_026988195.1 Methylomonas sp. | reverse complement strand
GGTAGCGTAAAATTTGATTATCAAAAAATGCGGTTTAGCGCTTCCAGACAAATTCCGAAAAAATACGCACTAAACTTCTTAATGAAGAAATAAAGCCAAAACCTCTCCAAGTGGGAGAAGGTTAATGTGAGGACAATAAAAAAACCTAGCCACTCAGTATTGCTAGGTTTTAATAAACGATTCGTTTTCTCCTTACCTCAAAAACCACCTGATTACCCATGAATTTCTACCCAACCATATAGAAAAAGAATAAACCCCGATGCCACGCATCATCAGAAAAAAAACTATAACGATTATCTAAAAACACCTCACTCTATCAATGACAATAAAAACACGATTCGCTCCAAGTCCAACGGGTTACTTACATGTAGGTGGTGCTAGAACAGCACTTTTTTCATGGCTATATGCTAAGAAACAAGGTGGTAAATTTATATTAAGAATTGAAGATACCGATTTAGAGCGGTCAACCCAAGCCTCTGTTGATGCTATTTTTGACGGAATGAATTGGTTAGGTCTAACGCATGATGAAGGGCCTTTCTATCAAACCCAGCGGTTTGATCGTTACAAAGAAATTATCCAGCAGTTATTGGATCAAGGTGATGCTTATTATTGTACTTGTACAAGAGAAGAGCTGGATGCGCTAAGGGAGCAGCAAAAAGCCAATAAAGAAAAGCCTCGTTACAACGGCAAATGTAAAGACACTAAACAAACAGAAGGCGTAATCCGGTTTAAAAACCCTGTTGATGGCGAAGTCGTCATTAATGATTTAGTAAAGGGTGATATTGTCATTGCTAATAAAGAATTGGATGACTTAATTATTGCACGATCAGATGGTAGCCCCACTTATAACTTAACGGTTGTAGTTGATGATATGGATATGGGAATTACTCACGTAATTAGAGGGGATGACCATATTAACAATACTCCGAGACAAATAAATATATTAAAAGCTTTGGGTGCAGAACTACCAAAATATGCCCATGTACCAATGATTTTAGGCTCTGATGGTGCAAGGTTATCCAAAAGGCATGGTGCTGTGAGTGTTATGCAGTATCGTGATGAAGGGTTTTTACCCGATGCGCTACTCAATTATTTAGTTCGTTTAGGCTGGTCACATGGTGATCAGGAAGTTTTTTCAATGACTGAAATGATCGAATTATTTGATTTGGAGGGGTGTAATGTCGCGCCTTCGACCTTTAATCCAGAAAAGTTACTGTGGTTAAATCATCAGTATATTATGAATAGTGAGCCAGAACATGTTGCCAAGCATTTAGCATGGCATATGGAAAATCATGGTTTGGATATTGATAATGGCCCAACTCTGATTGAGCTCGTTAAAGTACAAAGAGAGCGTAGTAAAACATTAGTAGAAATGGCGGCATCGAGTCATTATTTTTATAAAGACTTCGAATCTTATGACGAAAAAGCAGCTAAAAAGAATTTTAAACAAGACTCTGATGTTGTGCTGCAGACCATGATGGATGCCTTTAGCGAATCAGGTGAGTGGGATGGCGAAAAACTCCACCAAATTGTGCTAGATACTGCTGAAAAAATGGATTTGAAATTAGGTAAAGTTGCTCAGCCTTTAAGAGTTGCAATTTCGGGAGCAGGGGTTTCACCCGCTATTGACGTTACACTTTCATTGCTAGGAAAAGATAAAACTTTGGCAAGAATGGCAAGAGCTATTGAATTTATAAAAGAGAAAAATAAAGAGTAGACAAAGAAAAAAAAACACGTATAATAATTGAACTCAACTAAGGGGCCATAGCTCAATTGGGAGAGCGCAACACTGGCAGTGTTGAGGTCGGCGGTTCGATCCCGCCTGGCTCCACCATATTGATTTGGTGAAATAGTAAAAAGTCTTAGTCCCCATCGTCTAGAGGCCTAGGACACCGCCCTTTCACGGCGGTAACGGGGGTTCGAACCCCCCTGGGGACGCCATATTAAGAACCATCTACTCAATGAGTAGATGGTTTTTTTTTGCTTATAAAAAGGTTGTGTAATATCCACGAAGTGGATTGAAAGTTACTTGAATAGAAGCAGATAAAGAGCCTTAGATAAGTATCCCTCTCAGTATTTGTAGAAAATCATATTATTGCTCTCAAAAATAGAAAATAATCATGAGTTACGCGAGTCGACCGCTTGAACGGTAAGTTTAAAAAAATTGTAATACCCACTCCCCTTAAAGAGATCCCTCAGCCAACGCCATTTGAATAGCAATAAGAGGGTTAATGCCTTTGCTTGCCATCGTTTGCAAGTAACTTGACAACCACCATTGTTCAGTTCAATCGAGTTCGACTCGATTGATTATATTTAATGGGTCGTCATGATGTCTGTGACAAAACGGTTTCTCCTTGTTAGGGGGTGGGCATTGAACGTGCTTTTCTTACCCGGGGTAATTGAGATTCCATTCCTTTATATAACCACTTAATTTTAAAGGTAAATATTAATACCATGCTGCTTGACATATACCCCTTTACTACTAGTATAAATAAAACAGAACATAATCTCAATTGTAACTGGTGGACATATGAAGGAAATAATACAGCGAATAATAACTTATTCACAGAAACAATATGTAACAGTTCTAGTTGCATTGGCAATAGTTACTGGAATCAATTATTTCATTGTTATTGATAAATTAAAAGAACAAGAAGGAAGTGCCATATTGCTCAAAATGAGTGCTGAGCAAAGCAATTTGGTTTATGACATTAGTCTTTTAACGATAGAAATTCCTTTTTCTAGCAAAAAGGAGTTTATTGAAATTAAACATAAGATATTCAAGGCTAGATCATTATTAAAAGATACTCATCATATGTTAAGAAGTGGTCGAAAATTCATTCATAAAGATGGTCGGCTACGTAGTGTTCTAAGTATACTACCCCGTGATCTGGTTAAAATATATTTTGAAAAACCAGTTGAGTTGGATAAACGAATTGAAAATTACGTTTCGACACTCAACAAAATTTTAAAACTTGATCACGGTGAACTACAAAGAGAAAACCCTGATCTCAAGAAGCTTAATCATACTATTTTACCTAGTTTATTAACCGCTTTAGAAATGGTTTCTAGTTACCACCAAAAACGTAGTGAATATGTGGTGGGACAAACTATTATCATGCATAATTTAGGATTTTTTATAACCTTAGCCGCTTTAGTTGCTGTAGGGTCTCTTCTCCTTCAACCATTGGTCGATAATTTAAAACAAGCATTACTGAGTGCTAAGGCAGAAAAAACATTTGCAGATAATGTGATTAATACAGCAGCAACCCTGATTATAGGTGTTAGTCCAGAACAAAAAATTATACTTTTTAATAGTTATGCTGAAGAACTCTCTGGCTGGGGAGCAGAAGAAGTTATTAATCAAGACTTTTTTCAGCATTTTATTCCCGAACATGATCAAGCATCATTACAACAATTGTTCGTTGGCATGATGAATGGAAGTATTGAATTTGCAGATGAAATTGAAACAAAATTACGGGTTCAATCGGGCGAATTAGTTGATATTGTATGGCACACAACCCTAGTAAAATCTCTAGACACTAATGAGCCCCTAATGTTTTTGGCAACGGGTTTGGATATTACGGAACGTAAAGAAGCTGAAATTAACCTCCAAACTGCCAATGCTGAAATGGAAGAATTGAGCTTACGCTTACAATCAGAAGTTGATTTAGCGGCTACTTTACAGCGCTCTATTCTACCAGCCCCCCAGATTGACCTACCTGGTCTTCAAGGCTTAGCCAGTCTATTAACTTCAAGTGAAGTAGGGGGAGACTATTATGATTACTTTAAAGTAGGTAGTTATACTAGTACCGTCATTGTTGGGGATGTAAGTGGGCACGGTGTTGCCGCAGGAACCATGGTTAGTGCAGCTAAAGCGGGGCTTTACCCCTTAGTTCATGAAGGCGTGAGTGATCCTTCTGAAATATTGCAGTCATTGAATGAAACTTTATTAGCAACGGCGCATCAATCCTTATTAATGACCATGGCTTGTGTAACATTAGATGCTCGTAATGGACTATTAAAGTTTGCCAATGCGGGGCACGTATTACCTTATTTATGGAAACATAATGAAGGACATTGGGAAATGCTTGAAGCAGCTGGCTTACCTTTAGGTAAAAGCTTAGATGCCGATTATCGTACTTCCGCCATTGAAATACAAATGGATGTTGGTGATCGCTTATTCCTTTTTACTGATGCCATAGTTGAAGAGGAGTCACCAACAGGGGAGGCTTTTGGTTATGATCGATTAGAAGACATTCTTAATGAATGCAGTGATACTGATCCAGCTTTATTTCAGGAAATTTTATTAATTGCACTACAGCAGCATTGTGAAGTTGAGCACTTTGGTGATGATGTTACTATGCTAATTGTCAATCATACTGATCGTGTTTCTGAAGGCTCCTCTGTCTCAGAAGCTAGTGATATTGTACGTCTTAGTGAAGCTTTTTACCGTCAAGGTAACCATCCCATTCCAAGAATTCCACGTGAATTTATTGTATTTATGGCCGAAGGTGAATGGTCAGATTTATTACCACGATTTGCACAGGATGGTATTTGTCGTGTGTTACCTAATCACAATGAATTTTGTAAAAGTATTGGCTGGGATCACTTGCTCAATCAACATCATCAAAGCCCTGATGATGATTTGTACACCCTTATTCCCCATTCCACCTTAAGTAGACAATTTCAACTAACCCACACGGATGATAAAATATTTATTATGGAAGAAATACAGTCGTGGCTATCTGATCAACAAGTCGTTTCCCAAGATCATATTGATACCTTTATTGTTGCCCTAGATGAAATGATAGAAAATAGCTTATATGCAGCTCCACGTGATGGTAAAGGTGTTCCTTATTATAAAAAAGGTACTGCCCGAGAATTATCAGAAAATGAAGAAGTACGTATCGATATCGCCCTAAAAGATAATAAACTTGGTTTGATGATTACCGATAACTGGGGAACACTAACACCAGCAGTTTTCCTTAAGAGTGTCGCCAGTGCAATGGATGGCGGTGTAGAATCGGGTGTTGGTGGTGCTGGTTTATATATGATGTGGCGAATGTCAGATTATTTTCAAATCAGGGTTTATCCACAAAAACGAACCCAAGTAAGTACGCTATGGAATTTAAGTGAGCAAATTAATATGGATACAGGCACGGGCTTTCAATTTCTTTATCATAGTGATTATGATGCAACTTATCATCAAATTGAGGGATAAACCATGACTCTTTCAGACATTTTAACGATTAAACAACTTTCTAACAAAGACAATTGTTACCACTTTAATTGTATTGGATCCATTGACGCCCATGCTGAAGAAGCTCTAAAAAAATTTAATGAGATACCTGAGAACACTACTGTTATATTAGATTTTAAAAATATAGAGCGTGTTAACTCTATGGGATTATCCTTACTATTAAAAATATTTGAAGAATGGGAAAGCAAAAGTATTAAGATTGAAATTAAAAACCTTAACCGCATGGTTAACATGCTATTTAAAATTACAGGGCTGGGACGTTTTCTGCAGGCTGGAGATACAAAAGGTATTAGCGCTCCAAATCGTACAAAAATTATACGCCCAAAATCAGAACAGGGATCAGGACAACCTACTACCGTAATCAAACCTGCAGAAAATGCCAAATTAAGTTTTGTTGCAAGTTTACAATCTGGGTCACAATTGACGGGCTGGTATTTATTTAATACATATATACAACGACGGCTTCAACGTGCCATTCATTTTGAACAAGAGCAAGATAAAAAATCAGGCAATATCGATTTATTCTTTGCTAAACCCTTTGAAGCTTGTTCGATAATACACAAAAAAAACTTTATCCCTATCATGCGCCCTATTGGAGAAGCCGATGAAGTTGTTATTTTGGTACGTGAAGATGATAGCCGTGAATTAACTGATTTTACGAACATTAATGTAGTGACTGCCAGTGAAGGTAGCTTTGTCTATTTATTAGGTCGATTTCTTTGTGATGAAAATGGTCTTGATTCAGAACAATTTAGTTTTCATTTTGCAGGTAATGAAATTAAAGCCTTACAAATGCTTATTCGTAAAAAAGCAGATGTCTTATTTATGCTTAAAAAGACCTACGATGGGCTCTCCTCGTTTGGTAAAAAAAATATTCGTATAGTTGATGAAAGTAAGACTGATTTTGCTTTTCATCAATTTTGTGTCGCTCCGTATATGAAAAAAGAAGCAAAAGAACTCACTACAATATTAGAAGCCATGGCAAATGATGATAAGGGGAAAGAAATACTTAAAGATATACAGTTTGAAGGCTGGTGTGTACCTGATGAAGGAGAGTTAAAAATGTTACAAATGGTCTATGAGCGCTATGCTTTGGACTAAAATATATTTTTTTGTTCCTATGCTCTGCGTCACAGCTATTAAGTTAAGGCCTAGGTTTATTGGGCGTAGTGTTTTAAATACAGTAAAATTATTATTCTTTTAGGCCTTCTCTTTAGAAAACCAATGTTTTCTAAGCAGATTTTAATTCTTTTTCCAGTGGATGACTTTAGTCAGCTGATTTTTTCAACCTACCAGTTTTTAGCTGGTAGGTTGAGGTTATACTTACCCGGTCATGATTGCGGGTTTCTATCGGCCGATTTGTGTCGATAGACAGTGTGAAGTATATGTTAAAACCATGTTTAGGAACGTGCATGAAACAACTTCCCGATTTCTAACTTGTCTTTTTGCTTCAGGTGGAATGATCTCATTCGTTGCGTAGCTTGCTATGCGCCTCATGAGATCATTCCACCTGAAACAAAAATCCTACGTTATAATTTCGGGAAGTTATTCCATACACGTTCCTTAGTGTAACCACATCATAATTTAGAAAAGTCTTAATTAAAGATCAAATAACTATTCCTGATTACGTACGAGTCTCAGCCATTTTATAAAAACACCGATTCAACTGTTATACGTCATCTCGGCAGGGATTACCGAGATCCAGAACCCAAGGATGGGATGATTGTATAAACAAGTATCTGCTAATTATTCAGATCGTACATCCCTATACACTGTATACCAGCAATCCCTGCTGGTATACAGTGGAACTGGTGTGCTGTATATGGCGGAAGCTCATGGGTAATCAGATAACTATTTATTTTCCATCGAGCTTATAAATGAATTTGCTTCGTTAATAGAATTTTCCATTGCTGAAATTAAGGTGGATACATCGGATTGAATTCCCCTTAATTCATCTTTTAAAGATGAGATGGCTCTAGCGTTTAAATTATGCTTTAAATAAAGTACTTGGTCTTTAAATACGGCTAAAACAGGATCTAGTTTAGTTTCTGCACGTTTCATTGCTTTGATGAGCTGCTTATATTGTCTTTTTGTAGAGTCAAGTTGCTGTTGGCTGTTACGTTTTAGTGACGCACTACTATACTGGGTGATCTCTTCTTCCCATTCTTCAAATAATGCTTCTGATACATCTTCAATATCAGTTATACGTTTACGCACTAATTTTGCCTGGGATACGCTGTCTTGGTATTCGTCGTTTAGTTTATTGTAGACCGCTTCCAAATCGCCACCACTAAAATTGGTGACTGCAGTAAATTGATCCAAAGCTGATTTAAACTGTTCTTTAGTTTCTTCTTGAGTATCTCGTGCTTTTTCAACACGATGAATCATCAGTTCTCTTTTAGGTATTCCTACGCTCTCTAAAGCATTGTAATACATGCTAGAGCAGGCAGTGAGCGTGAGCAAGGTTAAAGTTAAAAAAATACGGGGGATGAAAGTCATATTTGTTCCTTAAGTAATGGTTTATTGATTATATTAGAAATACTTGAAAACGTATAATAAGTTATAATTTTGGGTTATTTTAGATCAGCCGAATATTCAAAGAATGTCAGAATTACTCACAGAAATGCAGCGTCGCCGCACTTTTGCCATAATTTCCCATCCCGATGCAGGGAAAACAACGATTACTGAAAAATTATTACTTTTTGGAGGTGCTATTCAATTAGCAGGGTCTGTCAAAGGGCGTAAAGCAGCGCGGCATGCTACTTCTGATTGGATGGAGATGGAAAAAGAGCGGGGTATTTCTGTGACCACCTCAGTGATGCAGTTTGAGCATAAGGATTGTATTTTAAACCTGCTTGATACACCGGGACATGAAGATTTCTCAGAAGATACTTACCGTACTTTAACGGCGGTTGACTCTGCACTAATGGTGATTGATGTTGCTAAAGGTGTGGAAAATAGAACTATTAAATTAATGGAAGTTTGCCGACTTAGAACAACTCCTATTCTTACCTTTATTAATAAAATGGATAGGGAAGGGAAGGAGCCGATTGAGTTATTAGACGAAGTAGAGTCTGTCCTCAATATTAAGTGTGCGCCTATGACCTGGCCTATTGGAATGGGGAAAAGGTTTAAGGGGGTCTACCATCTGTACAAGGATGAAGTGCTTTTATTTAGTGCTCAACATGGAGGTAAAATTGTTGAAGCTGAAGTGATTAAAGGCCTTGATAATCCAAAACTGGATGAATTATTAGGTGACCAGGCAGATGAGCTTAGAGAAGAAATTGAATTGGTGCAGGGAGCAAGTCATGAGTTTGATTTAGATGAGTATTTGGCTGGTGATTTAACGCCTGTCTTTTTTGGCTCAGCTATTAACAATTTTGGAATTATTGAGCTATTAGATGCTTTTGCAGAGTATGCTCCTCACCCTAAACCTAGAATGGCTGAACAGCGTGAAGTATCACCTGAGGAGCAAGCATTTTCTGGGTTTGTTTTTAAGGTTCAGGCAAATATGGATCCTTCACATAGAGATAGGATTGCTTTTTTGCGTGTCTGCTCTGGTGTGTTTGATAAGGGGATGAAAGTTAATCACGTACGTCTGGGTAAGAAAATTCAAGTAGGTAGTGCTATTACTTTTCAGGCTGATAGTCGTAAAAGTGTAGAAATTGCTTATCCTGGCGATATTATTGGCTTGCATAATCATGGAACCATAACCGTAGGGGATACTTTTACCGAAAGTGAAACCTTAAAATTTGGAGGAATTCCATTTTTTGCCCCTGAACTATTCCGTCGTGTGGTATTAAAGGATCCATTAAGATCAAAAGCATTGCAAAAAGGGTTGGTTCAGTTAACTGAAGAAGGCGCTACTCAATTATTTAAACCTTTAAAAAATAATAATTTAATTTTAGGTGCAATTGGAGTATTGCAGTTTGATGTAACGGCTCACCGTCTTAAAAGCGAATACAGTGTTGAGTGTGTTTACGATAATATTGGCGTAAACACGGTACGTTGGGTTAACTCTGATAATGCTAAAAAACTAGAAGAGTTTAAAATAAAAGCCTTTGAAAACCTAGCAGAAGATGGGGGGGGGTATTTAGTTTACCTAGCACCTACTCGTGTCAATTTACAACTGACTGAAGAACGCTGGCCTGAGATATCTTTTAGTGCAACCAGGGAGTTGTAGCTAGTTTGCAATGACGGCTAAGGTAACACGTAAAGAAACTATCAAAAGTTCTTACACTCTGCGTCATTGTCTTAAGGTAAGGGCACTGTAGGATGGGCACGTAGTGCTTCCTTTGCCTGCCCTTTAATTACTGAACGCTCTGGGTAGTTTATGTATTTCCAGCTCCCTAAGGAACGTGCGCGAAATAACTTGAGCAACCGGCACTTTTAAGTGGTCGCTTGGTCAAAACCAAGAATATTTTATAAATAGTAAGGTGAAATTTGAATTTTTTTAAAGGTACCAAGAAAGCTAATTTAATTGTTAAGATCGCTGTGTTTTTTGTGATTTTTAGTAACTTTTCATTTTATACTCATGTTTTAGCCGTTTACCCTTTAGGGTTGAAAAATTTAGGCTTTTTAGCCTCTTTAGTTGTTGTATTAACTTGTGGTATTACCCTTTTTTTTACTTTGCTCTGTACAAAGTATACAACTAAGCCGATATTAATCTTTTTTCTGATAGTGACTTCACTCACTAGTTATTTTATGGATAGCTACGGTGTGGTTATTGATGACACCATGATTGATAATTTAGTAAAAACTGATGCCGCAGAATCATTAGATTTAATTAGCTTTAAATTGTTTTTATATCTGTTTTTTCTGGGTATTTTACCCTCGGTTTATGTATATAGAGCTGAGATTGATTATGGCACTTGTAAAACAGAATTTTTCTGTGGTTTTAAAAGAGTCTTTATCGCATTATTTATTGTTGTTATGGTCGCTTTACCATTAAGCGGTTTTTATGCATCCTTTATCCGAGAACACAAGCCGTTAAGGTATTACACTAATCCTACCTACTATATTTTTTCAGCTATAAAGTACCTTAATAAACAATTTAAAGTTGATCGTAATGTTCCTATGGCTACCTTGGGGGAAGATGCTTATATCGCAAAGGAAAGTGTTGGACGTAAGTTAATTATTCTAGTAGTAGGAGAAACAGCAAGGGCTGACAGATTTTCATTGAATGGGTATACTCGAAAAACCAACCCTTTACTTGAACAAGAGCAGTTATTTAGTTTTTCTGATTTTCACTCTTGTGGCACCACAACAGCTATTTCAGTACCGTGTATGTTTTCTTATTTTAATCGGGGTGATTTTAGTAATGAGAAGGCAGCGCAAACAGAAAATCTACTTGATGTATTAGCCTATGCTGGGGTAAATGTATTATGGCGAGATAATAATTCTGATTCAAAAGGTGTTGCCTTACGTGTGCCCTATGAAAGTTTTAAGAATAAAGCTAAAAACACTATTTGTGATCCCGAGTGTAGAGATGTTGGCATGTTGGTTGATTTACAGGATTACATCAATTCCAATGAAAAAGGCGATATCTTTATTGTTCTGCATCAAATGGGTAACCACGGACCTGCCTATTACAAGCGATACCCGAAGAGCTTTGAAAAGTTTAAGCCTGTTTGCATGACTAATCAATTGGGTGATTGTAGCGTAGAAGAAATTAGTAATGCTTTTGATAATGTTATTTTATACACTGATTTTTTCTTATCAAAAGTTATCACTTTATTAAAACAAAATACAGCAGAGTTTGAAACAGCGATGTTCTATATTAGTGATCATGGGGAGTCGCTTGGAGAAGGGGGGATGTATTTACATGGATTGCCCTATATTATGGCACCAAAGGCTCAAACTCATGTTCCCGCCATTATGTGGTTTGGAAAGGGGTTTGATATTAATCAATCCGTTCTTACTACTAGAAAAGCTGAAAAATACAGTCATGATAATATATTTCATACAGTATTAGGGCTTATGGATGTGAAGACTAAGGTGTATAACAAAGATATGGATATTTTGAATCATTAAATTAGTAGCCAAAAGACAGCATGATAAACTCTGAGCCTCTATCAATATGTTTCTATATAGAGGCTTGCTTTTAGCTTAGAAATCGGGAAGTTGTTTCATGCACGTTCCTTATTCTCATTAAAAGAAAATAAGCCTAGGGATTGCTTTTTTATCAGCAAATAAAATAGCATTTTGCTGAAAATATATCCCTAACTGACAAGCATCTAAAAATGAAATTCCAAGTAATAAAAGGCTTTTTTCAGGCGTCCACTCACCTGTTGGGTCAACTCCATACCCTTGGTAAACGGTGTAATATTTAGCCGTTGTTCTTTTGCTTAATTTAGTATGTGCTTGAATATTTTGTTCAACTGATGTGACTTGACTGTATGGGTTAAATGCTGAAATAAAGGCGGCTGTGTTTTTATTGTTTTTTTGATATAAATTATTTAGTTCTTTTGATCGGCTATTAACCTTTAGAGTAAAGCTCTCTGCAGCATCTTGCACAATATAATTTGTATTTTGATAGGCGGTTATTAAATCTGTAGGCATGATTGTTTTTTTCTGCTCCCTTATTGTTCTGACACGATATGGCTGCAAAACGATAGCTTGGCAGAACATTAAATTTTAAATAGAATTTTTAAATTGTGTTAGCGTAGCTCTCTTTTTATTAAATAAGGTAAGAAATTATAAATGAGTAATGAAGTCATTAATCAAGAACCTTCACTGGCAAGAGCAAAAGAATTTGAACAACAAGCTAAAGAAGGGCTGGATCAGTTAAAAATAGGGCAAGATAAGGTTATTATTGCCTGTCACAAGATGAGAGATACCAAGGCTTATAAGGTGCTTGGGTTTGACTCTTATTATGCTTGGGGAGAAAGCGCTTTAAATTTAAAAAAAACCAGGCTTAATGAGTTGGCTGTAGCGGGTGAGGTACAGCAAGAGTTGTTGTTAGGCATGGAGCAAGATGTAAAATCGCCTAATTCTGCACCTTCTTTTGAAGGTGTTACAGCTACAGAAAACCGTGATTTATCCAGTGATGATACATTTTCTGAGATTGAAGATGATAAGGATCAAGATAATGTGATAGGTGTCGAGACTAAGCCTTCTCTTAATAAAGCGCCTGACTTATCTGAAATTAATACCCCTCAATTAATTGCTTTGGCCAAAGCCCCAAAAGGTGAGCGACTTGCAGTACTTGATATGGCGGCTACTGAGGCTAAATCAGAAGATAAACCTTTAACCACTAGTACCATCAAAGAAGCTGTTTTAGCATCGGCTAAAGCTGTTGACGATAATGAGCCATCAGCTGATGAGCAAGCGATGGTGATAAAAAAGCAACATAAACTAGCAATGGGCAAAGTGAGTAAGTTAAATGAGGAGCTTGGGGCGCTAGATACTTCTCAAGTTAATAGTGAAGAGGTTGAAAGCTGGAAGACATACCTTGAAGAAATCAAGCAATCAATTTCAGCACTTGAGCAAGCATTAGGCTATTCAAACGATTAATAATAGAATACATTTTGTAACTATTCAGCATCTTTAGTGCTATGTTGTGTAGGAGCGTCCGCCCTCGGCGCGAACATAATTGAAGGTTTTAGAGAAAAGAGCATCATTTTATTCGCGCCGACTAGTGCATGGATGCACGTAGGTAGAGCAATGCAGGAGCAATTGCCGAGGGCGGACGCTCCTACATCATCATTGAATAGTTAATACATTTTTGCTGTTTTTATGCCTCCCTTGGCTAAAAGGGGGGCATTGAATTACGCACTCAAAGACTTTAATATCGCTTGTAAGCTTTCATTGGCATCACCAAATAACATGCGGGTGTTTTCATGCACAAATAAAGGGTTGCCAACACCCGCATAGCCTGCAGCCATACTACGTTTTAAAACAATAGTAGTCGCACTGTTCCAACATTCTAAAACAGGCATACCTGCTATTGGGCTATTGGGGTCATCTAAAGCCGATGGATTTACAATATCATTTGCTCCTATCACTATCGATACATCAATATTGGGGAAATCCTCATTTATTTCATCCATTTCAAATACAATATCGTAGGGTATTTTTGCTTCAGCGAGTAAAACATTCATATGCCCAGGCATGCGACCAGCAACAGGGTGAATGCCAAAGCGCACAGTTTTATCTTTAGAGCGAAGTAATTTACTTATTTCATTGACGGTGTGCTGAGCTTGAGCAACAGCCATTCCATAGCCGGGAATAATCATAATGTTTGTTGCATCATCCAATAGCTGTGCGGCTTGTTCTATATCAATAGGAGATATATCACCTTCAATTGTAGCTACTTCACCACTAGTGGAGCCAAAGCCCCCCGCGATCACACTGAGAAAATGACGGTTCATCGCTCGGCACATAATGTAGCTTAAAATGGCACCGCTACTACCGACTAATGCGCCTGTTACAATCAATAAGTCATTGCTTAGCATAAAACCAGTAGCCGCCGCTGCCCAGCCTGAATAGCTGTTTAGCATAGAAACGACGACAGGCATATCAGCACCACCAATTGCCATGACCATGTGAACACCAAAAGCGAAAGCAATAAGAGTCATAAAAATTAGAGCAACTGACCCACCTCCTGACTCTGCAGCGGATAAAAAAACATTGCCTAGCCAAATAGTCAAAATTAATAGGGTTAAATTAAGCCAATGACGCGCAGGAAGTAAGACAGGCTTTCCATCAAGCTTTCCACATAATTTACCAAAAGCAATAACTGAGCCTGAAAAAGTGACTGCACCAATAAAAATCCCTATATAGATTTCAACTTCGTGGATGGTTTTTTCAACCCCCAGTAATCCATTGGAATGATCCAGAAAATTGGCATAACCTACCAATACAGCAGCCATACCTACTAAACTGTGCATGATTGCAACCAGCTCTGGCATTTGCGTCATTTCAATTTTTAAAGCAGCTTTAGTTCCAATAAAACCACCGATTGTGAGAGCAATAATCAAGATGATATATGAATCAACTTGATCGCTGAATATAGTGGCAAATATGGCTATGGCCATGCCTGCCATACCGTAATAATTACCTTTGCGAGCTGTTTCCTGATTACTTAATCCGCTAAGACTTAAAATAAAAAGAAAAGAGGCAACTACATAAGACATAATAACTAAACCTTGTGACATTGTTCTATCCTCTTATTTTCTAAACATTTCAAGCATACGGCGAGTGACTAAAAACCCGCCTGCAATATTAATAGAGGCAATTAGAATTGCCAGTCCTGATAGTAGGCTGACCAGAATGCCTGGGGTGGAAATCTGAACAACTGCACCAATAATGATAATGCCACTAATGGCATTGGTTACACTCATTAAAGGAGTATGTAATGATGCAGAAACATTCCAAATCACTTGGTAGCCTATAAAGCAGGCGAGTACAAACACGGTAAAATGAGACATAAATGAAGCTGGGGCAACAGTTCCTAATGTGAATAAAGCACCCCCAATAACAAGTAAGGGGAGAAGTTGCTTAATAGGTTCTGGAATAATGCTCGGCTTTTTTACTGCACTTTCTGTGACAGTTTCTTTTTTTGGGGGGGTGACTGAAACTGGGAGTGGGGGAGGTGGCCAGGTGATTTTACCTTCCTTAATAACGGTGGTGCCACGAATAACATCATCATCCATATTGACATTAATAATGCCATTTTTCTCAGGGCATAATTCAGTTAATAAATGTTTTAAGTTGCTTGCATAAAGTTGGCTGGATTGTGCGGCTAACCGACTCGGTAAGTCTGTGTAGCCTATTAAGGTCACATCATGCTTAACAACCACTTTGTTTTCTTCTGTTAGCGCACAATTTCCACCTTGTTCAGCGGCAAGGTCAACAATAATGCTACCTGCTTTCATCGATTTAACCATGCTTTCGGTAATTAATTTAGGTGCAGGTTTTCCAGGAATTAGAGCGGTAGTAATGATGATGTCAACTTCTGCAGCTTGTTTGGCAAATAAAGCCATTTCAGCCTCAATAAACTCTTTAGACATGGTTTTTGCATAACCACCTTCTCCTGAGCCGTCTTCTTCAAATTCTAGCATTAAGAATTCTGCATCCATACTTTCAATTTGCTCTTTAACTTCAGGGCGGGTATCAAAAGCACGTACAATAGCGCCCATACTTTTAGCCGTACCTATCGCAGCCAGGCCGGCAACACCTGCACCAATAACCAGTACTTTTGCAGGAAGCACCTTTCCGGCAGCGGTAATTTGTCCGGTAAAAAAACGCCCAAAATGTTGAGCGGCTTCAATCACTGCACGATACCCGGAAATATTAGCCATTGAGCTAAGCGCATCTAGTTTTTGTGACCTAGATAGTCGGGGTACACAGTCCATGGCTAAAATAGTGGCATTTCTTGCTACCAGATTTTGTATAAGCTTATTGTTTTGGGCAGGCCAGATAAAGCTTATTAAATGACTGCCTTTAGGTAAAAGATCCGTCTCATCCATTGCAAATTCAGGATGTATTTCTGGAGGGCGTACTTTTAGTATAATATCGGCATTTTTCCATAAAGTTTTTGCATTTTTTCTTATACTACATCCCGCTTCTTTATAAGCGTCGTCAGAAATATTTGCTCCAAGCCCTGCGCCACTTTCAATACTGACTTCAAAGCCTAGCTTTATGATTTGCTCAGCAATCGTGGGTGTGGTTGCTACACGTTTTTCACCCGCATGTATTTCCTTAGGTATACCAATTTTCATTTCGCCCCCTAGATATTATCGATAACTGCTTCCTGCAGGATAGGAGAAAGTGAATGACATTACAATAGTTTTTTTGTTCGTCGTTATTTATTATGAGTTTACCCACGGAGAGTCTCACTGGCATCAAACACACAAATGATACGCTTCATTCCTCAGTACACCTCACCTCAACTTGTTTAACTTGGTGCCCCTAGGTCATACTTTTATCTCTTAATAGGGCATAGCAAAATTATAATGCTTGGGTATGATCATTGCTATTAATCAACTTTGGGGAGTATCTTGATAGTCAATAAGGAATATAAGTAAAGCATTAAAAAATAAGCTAAACTAAAGTTAATTGAAATTAGGGCTGTTATTGGTTGAAATGTGAAATGAAAGTATTAGTGGTTGATGATAGTAGAGTGATACGATTATTAGTTGAAGAGTGTGTCTCTCCTTTGGGGCATGAGCTTATACAGGCTGAGGATGGTGATGAGGCTTTGTCGTACATTAAACAAAACCCTGTTGACTTAGTGCTAATGGATGTGGAAATGCCTGGAAAGAACGGTTTTCAGACAACTGCGGCCATAAGGGCTTTAGAAATTGATGATTGGTTTCCTATTATATTTCTTACTACAAAACAAGATGATGATTCTTTTACCAGTGGGATTTTAGCGGGAGGGGATGCTTATTTATTTAAACCGATTAACCCATTAAGGTTGCAACTGACAATTACTGCCATGCAACGTATTTATCAAATGCGGCAGAAATTGCAAACAGCGCAAAAGGAATTGGTTTCTGTCAATAAAAAACTAGAGTATCTGGCACTGTATGATGAGCTGACAGGGTTGGCTAATCGGCGAAATTTTGATGAAACATTGCTGAGGCAATTTAACT
>JALSLS010000244.1 GCA_026988195.1 Methylomonas sp. | reverse complement strand
AACTGGCACAACATAAGGGTTTAAAAGCACACCCCCCCACTTTTACATGATGCTCAAGAAGAAACGTGAAGGCAATAACCTATGCTTTCCCCCGATAGGGGCAGCTAACGCCGCATTAAAGGGCTTGCCGATTTAACTAAACTGGAGTTGAATTTAGCACGTTGCTAAACAAAACTATAGACCTTAAACAAGAAGCCAGACTTAGGTAAGTCCTTGTTTTAAATGCCTTGTTATATTTTGTTTGCTTTTAATGTGCAATAGACTCAATTATAGCATCAGGATTATGCTCAACTACTTTAAGTAAAACCTTAGCAGTACCCCTTGGATTACGAAGCCCTTGCTCCCAATGGCGCAAAGCCCCCAAAGAAATGCCGAAAGTAGAGCAGAACTTTTGCTGGCTCATACCTGTTTTTTTTCTAATAGCTTTTACGTCTATTGATTCCATATTGTGCTCAATAACATTTGTTTTTTCTCCTTTTGTATGGGAAATAGCATCATTCAGACCAGCACTGATTTCAGTAAATGCGTTACTCATTGTTTTGCCTCCAGTGAGTTACTAACTCTTTAACTAATTTAGATAATATTTTCTTTTCTTGAGCAGAAATATTAGCCTTTTCATTTTTTCCAAAGATAGCAAGAAGATACAGAGGCATTACTTCACTATGATAAAAGTAAATTACTCTAACACCACCACTTTTTCCGCTACCACTTCTAGCCCACCTCAGTTTACGAATACCACCTGTACCCTGAATAAGCACACCAGAATTTGGTTGTTCTGCCAAATAAGAAACCAATTCATTTTTTTCATCTACGGAAAGTAATTTTAGAACTTTCTTTTGAAATGGCTCTGTTTCAGCAATTGTTATCATGCGCCAATGATATACTACGTTGGCGCACTTTTCAATAAGTTAAAACTTACAAAGTTTCTATAATTGATTGTTTTTTTTGAGTCCTTGTACTGCCTCTAGTATAAAGCTGTTCCGCGCGCCTAATGTAGAATGTAGCACCTGCAAGCTGGCTCGGAGAAATAACTGTGCATTCACTATAGCCTTTCATTCCCTCTTTTAAGGGCAGTTCTGACAACTCTGCAAATTCTTCTGGGTTGCCTCTTAAACTAATTGCAATATTAGTTGTTCTTTTCCAATGAGGTTCAAATGTTACAAAGTTATTTGGACGAATTACCCATCTTTTATTATTCAACTCAAATTTACCGCCTTTGGAGATAATTCCACTAAAGCTAGCCCTGTTGTTGATAAGAAACCGAGTTCATTAATTTCGCTTTGTATGGTCATCTGCACTTATTTCCTCTATTAATATAACGCCCGCTTAATTTGACGGGCGATTAAATATAACTGAATTCAATCCTGCGATAAAGTTAAAACAAAACTACAAAGCGACGAGAAACCCGACTTTAAGCCCGTCCAATTAAAGCGCTTGTTAGATTTTTTTATCTGCTACGTCCAGCCAATGGTTTATATTTGAGGGTAACAGTTCTCTATTAGAGTACATGAATTCTTTGATTTCTATTGGTGATAAACATACTATATTTGTACTAGGTGCTTCCTCGTTGTACTTATTATTTGATTGAAATAGGAATACTTTTTCCTTTTTGGTTACCCACTCTTTTGGAGAGAGACTTGTATGCCCTGTTTTCACTTGCACTATAGCTTTTTCTTTTGTTTTTTTATTAATAAGATAAAACTCATAGTTCATCGTATCTACCTTTCTTGAGTTTGGAACAACAACCCAACCATTTATTTGAAAATAGATAAACACAATTTCTTCGGTTTCTTCGGAGTCTAAAAATGAAAAAACATTATCAAATTGCTTTTCTGGGAATGAGAAAAAATTAGTATTGCTAATTTTATTCCATAAGTACTTGGAATAGTCTGCTGTTGTTGCATCTCTAATTGCTTGAATAGTTCTTGCTGGACGAAAGCAAGCGATAACCTTACCTGGCACATCATCTACAGATGGTACTTCTATAAGATTACACCTAACTACATTTATAATATCTGCATCTAATGCTTCTTGATTTGGAAGGTACTCCCATTCAGATAAAGTTTTAGCTAAATAATAATTTCCTTTTGTGTCTCTTGTCCATAAAAGATCATTTTCTTTTATATTTCTTTTAAGGTATTTGACGCTATTAAACTTTCCTTTGCCATATATTTCTGTTGCCTGACTTTCATATTCTGCCCATTCTAAGCTACTTAATTCAATTGGCCATCCCATCCCTAAGACATTTTTTTCCAAGCAGTAGTCGAATGATTTTTTCACATTTTCTTTTCCACCTTTTGGGCGGATATGTATCCGATATAATGTCATATCAATGATTGCCTTTTTAAATCTATGTGCTAATTCATACTATTTTGTATGAGGGGAAACTTCACTTTAATACTTGTACTTTTTGCTTTTGCCTCGCAGAGATCTAACGCCTCATTCAGCTGATCCACTGGAAAGTTGGCACGAAGCTTCTTAAAACAACAAAACTATACCATAAAACGGCGTCTCCGAAGAAGCCAGACTTAAGTGGATCAGATGTAATGACTTGTTA
>JALSLS010000243.1 GCA_026988195.1 Methylomonas sp. | reverse complement strand
AAAATAATATTCCAACTATTAATATTAAGAACAGTTGCATATCCACTCCTATTATTGAACCAGCAGAGAGAATCTCTGCTGGTATTTTACTAACCTACCTTAGGAATCAGGGTTTAATTAATCCCGAAACTTTATGCCATCTCCCTATGGGTAGGATGGGCAAAACGATAATGTGCCCATCAATTTTAGCATGTTGCTATTGATGGGCACGTCGTACCTACTTTGGATGATTAAGGTGTTAGTTAATTTTGATTTCTTAATCTTGAGTAGGCATATCTTGTACCTTTAAGATGTATGGTTCGCCCAATGGCATTTTGTCATGTGGTTTTTTAAAGTAATAAACTTTACCGTATGTTTCATTAACAGCGGGTAGAATTTTAGCGGCTTCTGCTGCTGTTAAATCTGGAAATGTTGCATGTGCACGTGGAATTTCTTCCGCATGGTAATGCCAGTAGTCTTTTTCTTCTTCAGGTAAGTTATTAAATTGTGCCGTTGTAATAATATATTCAAATCCCATAGGCTTATCTTGATCTTTCATACCTGTATGAAACATTAAGCAAATTAAAGTCCCATCATCATAAGCTTTACAGTGGTGATGAACGATTGTTTGTAAGTCTGGATCGTGTATATGGTTAGTTTCTGGCTTTAAATGTCTTATTGCTTGAATATGTAAGTCATTAAAACCTAGATGGTTATCGTATTCTTTTTGGCGTGGGTTTAACGTTTCGTTATAAACCTTAGCTCCTTCAGTAAGCATACTTACTTTATCGCCACCTGTTGTTGTACAACCAACAGTTATCGACATGAGTGCTGTAACAAGAAAAATTTTAAATTTCATTTTATCCCCTCGTGGATTGATATTTAATAAAGTGATACAAAGTGCAAATCTATTTAAGTAATTCACAATATAAGTATATTCTAATTTAGATACCAAGTAAAGCACTAGGTTATTTTTAATTGTTATCAAACCTTTTAAAAGGGTAAGGAACGAGTCCGGAGTGTCTATTCAGCAGCTTTAGGGAACGTCCTCCCTCGGCACACCGCTTCGCTGCTCCTGCATTATTCTACCTGCGGGCCTCCTGAGTCGGCGCGAAGGTAATTGAAAGTTTCAGAGAAAAAGAGCATTATTTTAATCGCGCCGAGGGCGGACGCTCCTACATCATCATTATCTATTCACTAGACGAATAGCTACCTCAGCAAGTGTTATGACAAAAACATGGCATCGCCATAGCTAAAAAAACGATATTGTTGTTTTATTGCATGTTGGTAGGCTTGCATCACTTGCTCATATCCAGAAAATGCAGAAATTAACATTAATAAGGTAGATTCGGGTAAGTGAAAGTTGGTCAACATGGCATCAACAGATTTAAACTGATAGCCAGGTGTTATAAATAAATTAGTTTCCCCAAATCCTGCCGTTATATCACCTTCCCTAGATGCTGATTCTAAAGCTCTAACAGCAGTAGTCCCTATTGCAATAACACGCCCGCCAGCTGCTCTTGTTTGCAATACCGCATCAACCGTTGCTTGTGAAACTGAATAGTATTCCTTGTGCATTATATGTTCTGATAAGTCTTCCACCTTAACGGGGCGAAAAGTTCCACTTCCAACATGCAGGGTAACAAAAGCTTTTTTTACCCCTTTTTCAGCAAGTTTATCAATGGTATTTTGATCAAAATGTAAACCAGCAGTTGGTGCGGCAACGGCTCCAGCTTCTTTTGCAAAAACAGTTTGATAGCGGGTTAAGTCCTCTTTATCATCGTCACGGGTAATATAAGGAGGCAATGGAATATGGCCAATTTGATCCAGTAAATCTAAGACATTATTTTGTTGATTGAATTCTAGACAAAATAGATCTTCTTCTCTTCCCGTTACTCGACAAGATAACCCATTATCCAGCTCTATAATACTGTCTATTTTTGGCGATTTACTTGCACGAACATGGGCTAGCGCGTGATGTTCATCTAAAACTCGCTCAATTAAAATTTCAACTTTACCCCCCGTTTGTTTTTTACCATATAGCCTAGCGGGTATTACTTTTGTATCATTTAAAACCAGCAAATCATTTTCATTTATTAAACTTATGAAATCAATAAATTGTCGATCATTTAACTCACCTGTTACTTTATTTACACATAACATTCGACTGGCAACACGATCTGGCAGTGGTTTTTGGGCAATTAAATGCTCAGGTAAATGATAGTTAAAATCACTCTTTCTCATAATTTGTTTAAAAATGCTTAAATAATAGGCTGTTCATGTTCCTTTAAAGATAAAAATAAATTTATGCTTGAGATACATTTGAACAATTTTTATAATTATAACATTTTCATTACGTTGGTTAACAAACTACCACTGAATGATAGTGGGTCAGTATAGGTGAAAATTCATCTCTAGATATTAGGTGAAAATAAAGAGCAGAAATAGAAGGGATTTTTAAGTGGTTTACACTACAGAATAAGACACTGTATATGATTGCTTGTTTTTATTGCTGGTAAAGTAAAGTATTTACAAAAAACAGATTCTATCTTTTTCAACACTTGTAGGAAAGGCTTTTTGAATTAGATAGAATCTGAGGTTTATTGCTTAGTTAGCTTGCTCAGTAAAAATTTGTGAAAACTCTACCGTGTCTAATTTATCATCTTTATTACTGTCTAAATTCTCCCATTTATCAGAAATTTGTTTAGAAGATGCAGCTTCACTTTTACTAATGAAGCCGTCTTTATCCGCATCAAGAATTTCCCATAAATTTGAATCATTCAATGGATCTGCTTCCGCAACCATTTCAGGAAAACCTGTCTGTTCACTTTTAATGGGATCTAAGACAGCACCAAATTCTATAGTTGCTGTTTCTGCTATTGCAGTGGTTGAAAGTAAAGCAATTGATAAGAGGGTTAATAAATTTTTCATAATAGTTCCTTAGATTAGTTAGCCAACCTGCAACAAATAACCCGCCTTGCTGGTTTTTTATTGCTAGTTGTCTTAGTATTTATGAATTTTTCTATTCACATCTAAACTAAGTGCAATCACCATGCCATTTATATTTTTTAGCTTCTAAAGGGCTATCCAAGTAGGTCTAAAGTAAAAAATGTGTTAACTGATGTCATCAAATTGTCATAAATTTACGACAACCCAATATAAAGCTGATTATTCATAATTTCAGACTTTGCAAAAACACCCGCATTATGCTTTAAAACACTTAACATTCAATAAGATAAATTAAATATACTTCCGTCGTGCAAGTACAACAAGTCAAATATTTCTGTTGTAAGAGGGGTGGAAAGAAATAACTCACCCGCCCTTTATCGATGGTTACATATACAAAGGCTTCTCAATTCTTTTAATAATACGGTTACCTTTTCAAGTTCAATTTCATCTCCCGAATGAACGAGGGCTAACAGTTTTTTATAGCGAATAATGGGGTTATTTGCATTAGATAGCCACTTATCCACTTTATCAGCCATAGCCTCCCCTTCTTCTTCTAAAGTAGCTAAAGATAAATGACTACAAACAGAATTAAACTCTTCTCTTGCAGAGCGCTTTGCTAATGACTCCCAAACAGTTTTATCCGGCAAACAACTTATTTTGTCACGCAACCATAACAAGTCTAGTTCACGCATTAAAGAAAAGAATACTTGAGAACAATCATACAAAGGACAGTTGGTTTTGTTATTTAGCCAAATGACATCTAGACATAAATACAAAACATCCAGGGTTGCTACATTGAATACCACACTTTCAGGATCACCTTCACTCACAAATTCTTTAACTTTATGACTGATTGCTTGATTTGCAGGTTCTGATATAAAAGAAGCTAAGTCATTTTTTATTTCTGAAATGCCGTTTACGTATAGTTGTGTCTCTAGTTCTTCTTGATCATGACTCAAAAACCAAAGCATTGCTCTTTCTATTATTTTTCGAACCTCCCTAAATAACTCTGCCTCAAGTTCCCCTCCTAAGGATAAATGAGCCTTTTCAATTTGGCACCATAAATCGGTAATAGCAAAAACATGACAGACTTGTTTATAAACATTTAACACCGAAACAATAGTACAGCCTGTTTCCTCTATCAGTCTAAAAGCCAGCACCATACCCATGTGGTTAACAAAATCATTCACCAAGCCATTGGCGACTATCTCTGCTGCTAGGCAATGTAGCTTAATCTGTTCGGGGTAAGTATCCTGTAATTGCACAGGGAAATACTGCATGAGTTCATGCTGAAATAGAAAATCATCTAAACCTTCTAGTTCTAATATTAATTTCTGTTTTAAAACCTGCTTGCTGTAGGCGAGTAATACCGATATTTCGGGGCGTACGAGACCAAGCCCTTGTTGATAGCGTTGTTGAAGTTCCTCATTATCGGGAATAACTTCTAACCCTCTATCTAGATGTCCTATTTTTTCTAATATTTCTATTAACCACTGAAGGTCATTTAATCCTTTGATTGAGTTTTTCTCAATCATGCTAATAGCTCGGTTTTGATAATAATTATGCTTTAAGACTAAAGCCCCAACTTGCTCAGTCATTGACTCTAATAACTTGTTCCGTTGTTTTTCTGTTAAATCACTTTGCATAACTAAGGAATCAAGTAATATCTTTATATTTACTTCATGATCAGAACAGTCTACGCCCGCTGAATTATCAATAGAGTCAGTATTAATACGTCCTCCCTGCAGAGCATATTCAATACGCCCCGCTTGGGTGAAACCAAGATTCCCCCCCTCCCCTACAAGTTTACAGCGAAGATCACTGCCATTAATACGCACAGCATCATTAGCTCTATCTCCAACGTTGATATTAAGCTCATCCGATGCTTTAACATAAGTACCAATACCACCATTCCACAACAAATCAACAGGTGCTGAAAGTAATATTTTTATTAACTCATGGGGGGTTACGCTGTCATTATGAATATTGAGCCTTTGTTTAGCTTGAGGGCTTAAATGGATTATTTTTAAATTTCTGGAATATACTCCTCCGCCCTTAGATAGTAGTGCTTTATCATAATCTGACCATTTAGGTTTAGGTAGCACAAATAAACGTTGCCTTTCTTTAAAGCTTTGCTCAGGATCAGGGTCAGGATCTAAAAAGATATACTGATGATCAAAAGCACCTACCAGTTTTATTTGCTGAGAGAGCAACATGCCATTTCCAAAAACGTCACCCATCATTCCGCCTATACCTATGACAGTAAATGGTTTTTCCCAATATTTAAAACCTAGCGCATTAAAATGATGTTTTACTGACTCCCAAGCGCCTCTGGCAGTAATCCCCATTGCTTTATGGTCATAACCAACAGAGCCACCTGACGCATAAGCATCCCCTAACCAGAAACCATAGTTTATAGAAAGTGTATTAGCGTAATCTGAAAATTTTGCCGTGCCTTTATCGGCTGCAACGACTAAATAAGGATCGTCTTGATCATAACAAACAGTTAATTTAGGCTTAATTATCTCTCCTGCAACTTGGTTATCCGTTATATCAAGTAAACCCCGAATAAGTATTTGATAACAAGCGATGACTTCTTTTGATTTTTGTTCATAACTCAAGCTATCTTCAAGTCGTTTTACAATAAACCCACCTTTTGCCCCCGTAGGGACAATCACTGCATTTTTAGTCATTTGAGCTTTCATTAAACCCAATATTTCAGTTCTATAGTCTTCTTGCCTATCTGACCACCGCAATCCCCCTCGGGCCACAGCTCCCCCTCGTAAATGAATTCCTTCTATTCGCGGGGAGTATACAAAAATTTCAAAATAAGGCACTGGTGAGGGAATATCAATTATTTTTGATGATTCAAATTTAGTTGAAAAATAGGGAATACCTTGCTCATCCGTAGGCTGCTTAAAATAATTAGTTCTTACAGCAGCCTGGACTAAATTTAAATAGCGCCTTAGAATTCTATCTTCATCTAGTGATTTAACTTTATCAATGGCTTGTTCAATTGTTTGGTGTAATTCTTGGCTACTATTATCTTGTTGCTTTAATGACGGGTCAAAACGCTGAATAAAATAATGTATTAACAGTCTAACCACTTCAGGATTTTTTGCTAAGGTAGTTTCCACATAGACTTGACTAAAGGTATTGCCAATTTGGCGTAAGTAAAAATAATAGGCTCTAAAGATATTTACTTCCTGCCAACTTATTCCTGCACGCAGAACTAATTGATTAAACCCATCATTTTCTATTTTTCCAAACCAACATTGCTCGAATGTTTCTTCAAAACACGGCTTTAAATTCATTAAATCTAATGATGCAATATCTAAATCTAAGACTAACCCAAAGTCATGCATCCAAAATACATCAGAACAGTCTTTTTTAATAATTTCATAGGGACGCTCATCACAGACTTTAACCCCCATGTTCTCAAGCATGGGTAAACTTTTTGAGAGGGAGGCTTGGCCTTTGCTAAATAATTTAAATCGCAGTGTTTTCTTTTCGATTGCTGTAAGCGGGCTATATAAAATACTTTCGGCTTTAAAGCCCGTAGAAATTAAATACTCAACTTTATCTATATCTAATAGAGCCGTCCGGCAAGTTACATCTTCTTTATAAGCCGCAGAAAAGCCATCGTAGTAACGGGTAAATAATTCATTACCTAATGCTTCACCATGAACCCCTCCTAGCTCTTTCTTGAGGTTGTCCCCCCAATCCGTTAAGACATCAATAATTTGTTCTTCTATTTCAACGGGATCATAATTAATACAACACCCTTTAGCACTATGAATAATAAAATGTAATCGAGCTAAAATTGATTCTGAAAGTTGCACACTAAATTCAACGTTTTCAGCTTTAAAGATACGGCGTAATATACATTCAATTTTCTTTCGAGTTTCGGTGTAATAACGGTCTCTAGGTACAAAGACTAAGAGTGAAGCAAAATGCCCATATAAATCATAGCGAATAAACACCCGGACTCTCTGGCTTTGCTGAAGCTGTAACATACCTTCCGTAATATTAATTAAAGAATCAAGATCTGCCTGAAATATTTCATCTCTTGGTAACGATTGTAAGGTAAATAATAACGCCCTAGCTCTATGTGAGCCACGTTTAAAAGAAAAGTTGTTTTGTAATTGTTTTATTTTGGTTGAAATAAGAGGAATTTCATTTAGTAAGCAAAAATAGGCAGTTGAACTATAAAGTCCTAAAAATCGCTTTTCACCAATCACATCACCTTGTGGGTTATATTGTTTAATGCCAATATAATCCATAAATACGGGTCGATGCACAGTGGACTTAGAGGTTGCCTTAGTAATCACTAAAGGCTGTTTGGTATTAATTGCTTTAAAAGTCTGCTCAGAAATGGGAGTTATTACGTCATCAGGTACTGACACAATTGAATCCCTTAGCAAGCCAAGACCTGTACTTGGAATGGCTTTGAATCCAATATTTTTTTCTTCAGTTACAAATTCATACTCCCGGTAAGCCAAAAATACAAAATGATCTGAATGTAACCATTGTAAGAAATTAATTTCATCCCTGAATTGTTTATTCTGGTCAGGGTTTTGTGTTAATTCATTAATCACCGCTTGCATATGATCTAAACAGAGCTGCCAGTCCTCAGTGGCTGCTCTTATATCAACCAAAGTACGACTTAAGTTTTTTTGTAATGAATTTATCACAGCAGTATCACTTTGCCGATCAATTTCTAGATGAACTAAGCATTCAGCAGACACATCAGAGTCAGTGCTATTTTGCGCAACAAAATTTAAAAACTTGCCTTTCGAATCTCTTTTTATTAAATAGACTGGATGTAAAACTAGGTGGTTAGTAAAGCCATGCCTATTAACCTCCATACTAATAGATTGCAATAAGAAAGGCATATCGCCGACAACGATTTCAACAATAGTATGTTTTGACTGCCAGCCATGTTGTTCTTGTGTCGGGTTGAACACTTTGACTTTATGTTCAGAACAGAATTCAAATGCTAGATTCCAATGTGATAACACTGCTCCGTATAAATCAACTACCGGTAATTTTTCAATATCATTAAATATAACAGATTGATAATACTGCTTTGCAAATTCAACCAGAGTTTCTGCTTGCTCTCCTTTTAATTGTTTTTTTATATAGCTAAATAAATCAGTCAATAGTTTATTATTTTTTTTATTTACCATTATTTTACGCTTCCTTTTGCTAACTAATATTAAGCTTAAGAACGTGTATGAAATAACTTCCCGGTTTCTAACTTGTCTTTTTGCTCCAGATGGAATGATCTCATTCGTTGCGTAGCTTGCTATACACCTCATGAGATCATTCCACCTGAAACAAAAATCCTACGTTATAATTTCGGGAAGTTATTCCATACACGTTCCTTATTGTTTAATCTTAATATAGCTCACTTCTTTTAAATAAAACAATACAATCGCTGAAAACTAGGAAAATAGAGCGCGAGCAGAGTGGTGGTTTTCAATGGGGGATTCTGGGTGCAGGACTTAGAATAT
Organism: Methylomonas sp.; assembly: GCA_026988195.1. Classification (GTDB taxonomy): domain Bacteria; phylum Pseudomonadota; class Gammaproteobacteria; order Methylococcales; family Methylomonadaceae; genus QPIN01. The sequence goes on along the minus strand of JALSLS010000243.1, from coordinate 8,472 downwards.
TGCAGGAGGAGCTAACAAGAAAATGATTTTGGGAAAACCTTTCCAACTAAGGTAAGGAAATAAGTGGGATGCGCTTCCTATCGTCAGCACACCCTACATCAACTTGCTTAACTTTTAACTAATTAATAACATACTGTCTAGCGCCTTCTTTGCTAATGCTGCTTCTTCAGCTTCAACCGTGATTTGATTAACCACATGCCCTGCAACTAAGTTTTCTAAAACCCATGCTAAATGCTGAGGGTCGGTTCTAAACATGGTCGAACACATACTTAAAGTTGATGACATAAAATGTACATTTTTACCTTGGTCTTTACATTCTTCATGTAGGCGATTAACCAAGTTAAGTTCTGTTGCCACCAACCAGCGCGTGTTAGGCTCGGCTTCTCTAACGGTTTTAAGGATATTTTCTGTAGAACCAATATAATCAGCTTTTTGACACACTTCAAAACAAGCTTCTGGGTGAGCAATAACCTGTGTTTCTGGGTATTTTTCTTTAAACTCATCAATGTATTCAGGCTTAAAAACCTGGTGAACTGAACAAAAACCATTCCATAAAATGATTTTGGCATCTTTAATTTGTTGCTCTGTTAAGCCACCGTTTGGTTTTCCAAATTCCCAGACCACAATAAGCTCTAAAGGAATTCCCATCAAAAATCCAGTGGTTCTCCCTAAGTGTTGATCAGGGAAAAACAAGACTTTTTCACGGTTAGAAAAGCTCCATTCTAGTACTTTTTGTGCATTAGATGAGGTACAGACAATACCCTCATGTTTGCCACAAAAAGCTTTCAGATCCGCAGCTGAATTTATATACGTTACCGGAGTCACCGTGTTATCAGCGTCGATTACTTGTGATAATTCATCCCAACATTTTTGCACATTCGTTGCATTGGCCATATCAGCCATGGAACAACCTGCCGCTAAATCTGGCAATATGGCGATTTGTTCTGGACGAGAAAGAATGTCGGCGACTTCTGCCATAAAATGTACGCCACAAAATACAATATACTCAGCTTCAGATTCTGCCGCTTCTCGGGATAGTTTTAATGAATCACCTGAAATATCTGCATGTTTAAAGACTTCATTACGCTGATAATGATGGCCTAAAACAATACAGCGTTTTCCAAGTTTTTCTTTAGCAGCAATAATACGAATATCGCATGCTTCATCATCAAGTAATGCGTAGTTTTGAATCGGTAATGGTGTTGAAGTCATAATAAATCATCTTGTTCCCAATATCTGCGTCATAGCCCTTAGGCCATTGATATAGGATGTGCTGAGGAACGAAGCGCATCTTTCGCAATTGATGAGGTCGTGCTTTCTAATGTCAGCACATCCTATATTTGATATTATACTTCGCGCGGTCATGGATGCGGAGTTTATAAGCTACTGATTTTTGTCGATAGCAAGGCGCTGAAACAGACACATAGCAAGCTACGTAACTGTTCCAGCAACGCAGCTATTGGCAAAAACTCAGCGGTTAGAAATCCGCAGTCGTGACCGCGCGAAGTATAAATACCAACCTAAAGCATTCGAGCATAGTTTCTAGGGGTTCCGTTACTAGCATTAAACTAATCCAGATAGGTATGCTGACACAGGAAGCGTATCATTCTAAACGGTGCGCTTCGTACCTCAGCATACCCTATGCTAATAATTATCTTACCTTAGGAACGAGGATTCAATAACTGAACCCGTAAAAACCAGAACAAAGTTTAACTTTCTTTCTCTTCTTTGTTACCAGCAGGTTGACGTAATTTAATACCTAATTCACGTAACTGCACATCGCTAACAGCAGCAGGTGAATCCATTAATGGACAAGCCGCAGTTTGTGTTTTAGGGAAAGCAATCACGTCTCTAATGGATGCAGACCCCGTCATTAACATAACTAAGCGATCCAAACCAAAAGCTACACCACCATGAGGGGGGCAACCATATTTCAAGGCATCTAATAAGAATCCAAATTTATCTCTGGCCTCTTCTTCACCAATCCCTAAAATTTCAAACACCTTAGATTGCATATCTGTTTTATTGATACGAATAGAACCACCACCGACTTCACAACCATTCAAAATTAAATCATAAGCACGCGATAAGGCTTTGCCCGGATTAGCTTGTAACTCTTCAGTAGAACAGCTAGGAGCTGTGAATGGGTGATGAATCGCATTCCAGCGTTGGTTTTTATCATCCCAGTCAAACATTGGAAAATCAATCAACCATAGTGGCTTCCAGTCACCTTTTGCTAGTCCACGATCATGACCGACTTTAACTCTTAAAGCACCAATCGCTTCATTAACAATGTTAGTTTTATCTGCACCAAAGAAGATTAAATCTCCTGTTTCGGTACCCGTCTTAGTTAATACGCTTTCCCACACTTCTGCAGGTGCAAATTTAACAATCGGTGACTGTAGACCTTCCAGCCCTGCATCTCGGTCATTAACTTTAATGTATGCTAAACCCCTAGCACCATAAATACTAACGAATTTAGTTAAACCATCAATTTCTTTACGGCTTAAATTAGATCCACCAGGAATTCTGAGTGCAACCACTCGCCCATTTGGATCATTTGCAGGACCTGAGAAGACTTTAAAGTCAACATCTTTCATATCCTCTGCAATATCAACAAATTGCAATGGAATGCGTAAATCAGGCTTATCAGATCCATATAAACGCATGGCTTCTGCATAAGTCATTACTGGGAATTTATCACCTAGATCAACATCAATCACATCAGAAAACAACTTTCTAATCATTCTCTCCATCGTATCCATGATTTTGTCTTCATTCATGAACGATGTTTCAATATCTATCTGAGTAAATTCAGGCTGCCTATCTGCTCTTAAATCTTCGTCACGGAAACAACGTACAATTTGATAATACTTATCCATCCCTGCAATCATTAACAACTGTTTATAAAGCTGAGGTGACTGAGGCAAGGCAAAAAAAGCATTCTCATGGGTACGACTAGGAACAATATAATCCCGAGCACCTTCAGGGGTTGCCTTAGTTAGAATCGGTGTTTCAATTTCAAAAAAATCTTCATCATCTAGAAAATTTCGCAAATTACGTGTTACATCCCTACGCACACGCATATTTTTTTGCATTTCAGAACGACGCAAATCGATATAACGATAACGCAAACGCATTTCTTCGTTCACTTCAATATCACTTTCGATTGGAAATGGTGGTGTTTCAGATTCATTTAAAACATCAATATGACTCACCAGCACTTCAATCTCACCAGTCTTCATATTCGCGTTTACAGTCCCTTCCAAACGGTCTCTAACAACGCCTTCGACTCTTAAAACATATTCACTACGCACGCTTTCAGCTATTGCAAAGGTTTCTGCGGCATCAGGATTAAAAACCACCTGCACCAAACCTTCACGATCTCTAAGGTCAATAAAAATAACCCCACCGTGATCCCTACGACGATGAACCCACCCACATAATGCAACGGTTTCACCTAATTGTTTTTTTGTTACTTCTCCGCACTTGTGCGTACGCATATTAGCTCTCTACTTAAATTAAATATAAACAAATGGTAACTACTCATCCTATAAAAAGTAACTGTCGCTGTTAGCCCCTCTCACCACTTGGGAGGGGGCTTAAGAGCACAGTCATTGGGTGAGTAGTACAATAAATGTAGGATGGACAAAGCTTCTTAGGAACGTGCATGAAACAACTTACCGATTTCTAACTTGTCTTTTTGCTCCAGATGGAATGATCTCATTCGTTGCGTAGCTTGCTATGCGCCTCATGAGATCATTCCACCTGAAACAAAAATCCTACGTTATAATTTCGGGAAGTTTTTCCATACACGTTCCTTAGTGTCCATCAAATAAAAAAGGGGGGCACTATCACTATCACTTTACCCACCCTACAAACTTTGGTTTATGCTTTAGTACTTATCACTTCACCCACCGTCAGAACAACCGCCACTTGGCTTTGAAGTCGCTTCAGCAGCATTTTTCTTTGAGCCGCCTTTAAAATCAGTCTCGTACCAACCATTACCTTTTAATCTAAAACCGGCTGCTGAAATCTTTTTCTTTAACTCAGGTTCATTACAGGCAGGACAGGTCACCAAAGGCTCTGCACTCATTTTTTGTAAAGCTTCATGCTCGTTTCCACAAGCTTGACACTGGTATTCGTATATAGGCACAAGGCACTCCAAAAAAACAAAATTTCTCTATAAATTGGGTCTCGAATTCATTTTTTCAAGAGCTTTGTATAGAATAACCCATATATTCTAATAGAAAACAGCTAAACAATGCATAAAATAACACTGATTCAACCCGATGATTGGCATTTACATGTGCGAAATGGCGCAATTTTAAACACAGTTATCGCTCATACCGCCCAGCAATTTGGCCGTGCGATTATTATGCCAAATCTTAACCCCCTTATTTTGACCGTAGATCAAGCGCTTGATTATAGAGCAGAAATACTCAATGCCTTACCTTCCGGGTCAAACTTCAACCCCTTGATGACACTATATCTAACAAAAGCATTAAGCGCTGAGGAAATTAAAAAAGCAGCAAACGCCGAACATATTCATGCAGTCAAATTATATCCAGCAGGTGCAACTACAAATTCTGACTCAGGCGTTAGTGATTTAAAAGGTATTTACCCAATACTTAAAATGATGGAAGAAGTTGACCTACCTTTATTAATCCATGGTGAAGTGACCCATCAAGAAAGCGATATTTTTGACCGTGAAAAAGAATTTGTCGATTCAAGCCTCACTGATATTGTAAATAACTTCCCCAATCTACGTATTGTAGTCGAACATGTCACCACTAAAGAAGCGGTTGATTTTGTACTAGCCGCATCAGACAAGGTTGCTGCTACCATTACACCCCAACATTTATTATTTAATCGAAATGCAATTCTTGCGGGAGGTATTCGCCCACATCATTATTGTTTACCCATTATCAAACGTGAGCATCACCGCCTAGCTCTAGTTGAGGCAGCCACCAGTGGTAACCCTAAGTTTTTTCTAGGTACCGATAGTGCTCCCCATTTAACAGGTGACAAGGAAAGTAGTTGTGGCTGTGCTGGGTGTTATAGCGCTTATGGGGCACTAGAACTTTATGCTGAAGCGTTTGAAGCAGTTGACGCTTTGGATAAGCTGGAAGGTTTTGCTAGTTTTTTTGGTGCTGATTTCTATCAATTACCTAGAAACACCCGCTCAATTACCTTACAAAAACAACCTTGGGAGGTTCCTGCTAGTTACCCAGTAGCTGGTCACACCATTACCCCGCTTAAAGCTAATGAAATCTTAAATTGGAAACTGCTTTTGAATTAAATGATTGCTGGTAACTACTCACCCTATAAAAACAACGGTCGCTCTTAGCCCCTTTTCCCACTTGGGGAAAAGTAACCATTCACCTCCCCCTTTGAAAAAGGGGGATTGAGGGGGATTTATCTAATAAAATCTCCCCTAACCCCTCTTTTCCAAAGAGGGGTTAGGGGAAAAGGTTGGGATGAGGGAAACAAAATAAGCCCTCCTATATACACAGCACATAATGATGGAATAATTAATATCCCCATATACAAGCTGTTATTTCGCCATTATTAGACTAAACTAAAACTTATTGGCTTAGGAACGTGCATGAAACAACTTATCGATTTCTAACTTATCTTTTTGCTCCAGATGGAATGATCTCATTCGTTACGTAGCTTGCTATGCGCCTCATGAGATCATTCCATCTGAAACAAAAACCCTACGTTATAATTTCGGGAAGTTATTCCATACACGTTCCTTAATCAAAAGAACCTTGATAACCCATGACTATTAAAATAAACGTCCTTGCTATTGATGATGATAAATTCATCCAAAAAGTTATTACTAAGTCGCTTAGCTCTGAATCTATAATTGTCCGAACTGCAAATGATGGTGAATCAGGTATAAAAGAGGCATTAAATAATACGCCTGATATTATTCTTCTTGATGTAGAAATGCCAGGAATTAATGGTTATGAAACTTGTGTTCGCTTACGCAGTATAGAGGCCACTAAAAATATCCCTATTATTTTTTTGTCCTCTCGTAGTTCATTACAAGAACGTATGCAAGGATATGAAGTAGGTGCTGATGACTATTTAATCAAACCTTTTGAAAAAGAGAACCTTTTAGTTCGCGTCAATATTCTTGTTAAATATCACATTGAACGTGAAGAGCTTCGACAGCAGTTTGAATTAGCACATGAAAGTGCAATGACTGCTTTAACTGGCTCAGGTGAACTAGCCTTAGCTATACGTTTTTTAGAAAAAAGCCATTCCTATCATAGTGTTAACGATTTAACCCAGGGTCTCTTAGAAAGTACGGATCAATTATCCATTGAGTGCTGCGTTATGGTTGTTGAAGCCGATCAACTACTTTGGTATTCATCGCAAAGCACATCAATAAGTCCACTAGAAAAAGAACTGATTGAAATGTGCGATAAAGAGTCTCGTTTCTTAGATTTTGGTGCTAGAACTATTATTAATTACCCTAAAATAAGTTTACTAGTTAAAAATATGCCACTTGATGATATGGAGCGTTATGGCAGAATTAAAGACCTTTTACCGTTACTCCTTTCATCAACAAATGCCAAAATAAATACCTTAATCACACAAGAGGCTTTGATTCAACAGAGCTCTCATTTATTTGAAGCCTTTAGAAAAATTCGTAATAGCTTATTTTATCTTGGTTCAACCATCGTAAAAAACAGACAAGAAAGCACAGAAATTATGAATGCATTAACACAAGACCTTAATACAGACTTATTACGCATGGGATTAGAAGAGGATCAGGAAACCTACCTGTTAAATCGTATAGATACAGCGTTAGAAAATGTAATGGAGGAAATGGATGCCGGCCTAGAGATACGCCAAGCGTTGTCATTTATTAGAAATAACATCAATCTAACACTAGAAAAACAAGAACTGCTATACACAGCTTTTACAGAGAGCCTAGCCACTGAAGTTGCTGAACAAAGTAGTGAGTTGGATGACAATATAGAGCTATTTTAAAAATACCCTTTTGCATAAAAAAGGCAATGACAAAAAATGCCATTACCTTTTAATTTAACAACTATTTTTAATTAATAACTAACCCCTAAAGACCTAATTGTTTCAATAGTTAATTGACCAACCGCCATACTTTTTGCCTGTTGGTAAGCTTTAACTGCTTGCATTGTTTCTTGACCAATTACACCATCTATTGGACCAGGGTTATAGCCAGCAGCCAACAGGGCACGCTGTAGATTACGCACTACATCACCTGTTGTATTAGTTTCACATAAAATGCTACGCCATTCTAAAATACTATCAGAAACTCTAACTTTATTGGTTACCGTTTGATAAACAGCAGGAATTTCGATACGACGTTCCTGAGAAGGTTGAGTAACTTTTTTAACCTTAATAGTTTTGTACACAGCAGGAATAGTTCTTGTTACCATTCTTGGCCCTTCAACCATTACCCGTTTTTTAATATCTTTATAAACAGCATCATGCTGTTGTCTTTCGACACGGGCAGGAGTAACTATAACTCTTGAAGTAACAGTTCTATATGTTGCTGGAATTTCAACTAAACACATAATCTCACCCGTTGAATTGCTTATTTTTTCAACAGGACCTCGACCTTTTTTCCAAGTTGTATAAGCGGGTTTTACAAGTATTTTCTCGGTTTTAGTTTCATAAACTTCAGGAATGGTTTTTAAATGTTCATGTGCTTCAGCCACCAGAACCCTTTCAACTTTCCATTCATATACAGCAGGTACAATCTCTGCAATTTCTGATGCTTCTTTAACTAATACTTCTTCAGTACCCCATTCATAAGTTGGATGAGATACCTCTATTCGATAACCTGCTACTTTTTTAAGCATTTCTGTTGATTCAGTACGATATACAGCCGGTGTTAAAACTCTTGCATAACACTCACCTGTTTTCGCATTTGGCGGCAATAAATCACCATTTGAAGCTGAATCACTTACAGTAGAATTTGATAACTGTAGCTGTCTATTTAAATCAGAAACTCTTTGTAATTCAGCAGTAGACTGTTCAACAGTAGCTTGAAGCTGACTGTTTTTTGCCTGAATTAAATCAAGTTCATTTTGAACTTGTACTATTTGTGAATTTGGGTCTGTTGCACACCCAGTTAATACAAAAGCAACCATTAACGAGCCAATTGTTTTATTCATCTTATTCTCCAGTTAAAATATATATATTTTGTGAATTTAATTCTTGGTCTTTTATTTCTTGCGCTCAAAAGTAAGAATATTTCAACATTAGAATTCTATACCATTAAACAACTAAGCTCTAACATTTATTCTATATCCACTTAAGAGTTTTAGAGTAACAGTCCAAGCTCATAATTGTAGATCACTATATAAATTATTAGCTGAATCAAACCTGAACAGTTTAATTAAGTTTCATTTCTTTGAACTTACCCTCAGTTACTCGGTAAAGAATTAGAATTTATAATAGGTACACTCA
>JALSLS010000242.1 GCA_026988195.1 Methylomonas sp. | reverse complement strand
ACGCACACGGGTTTTAAAAGAATGTGAATGCTGTCATCGCTCATTCAAAGGGCTTAAAATAGCGGTGTATTGCTCAGAATCCTGCCGACAAAAAGCAAAATATCAACGCACGAAAGCGCGGATGAAACGTGGAGATACCTCACTATCTGAATCATTAGGCATGGCAAGGCCTTATGATTGGAGTAATCGTAATATGCCGTCAAAAGCGTTTATCGTTAGTGTGTTGAATGGAGGGCATCTTAAAGACATTGCCAAATGCATTCGCCATTTCGGAGGCCGCCAAGTGACTGCATGTTTAAATGATGTTGCCGAACCGTTGTTACATCGAATTGCTGAAAGAAAGGTGCGTAATGCCGTGATCGCTATAGAGGGTGCTTATGCTAAAGTTTGATAGCTTACCGAAAAAGACAAGGCGCGTATTTGACTATCTTGTTCAATATGACGCGCCTGCTATGCATCAAGCGACGTTAATGGGCGGTACTGCATTAGCCTTATTGCTCGGTCATCGGTTAAGTAAAGATTTAGATTTCTTTTATTTTGAACAAGCATTGCCTAAGCAAGCTATTAAATCATTGATATACGATCTTAAGGCTGAAGGGTTCAGTGTTAGCAATATCATGGTGCCATCACGTACTTCCCAAGCAAGAATTAATGGTTTTTTTCTGGATGAATACGTTCAGGAATACGCTGTCGACGGAGTAAAGGTTAGTTTTTGTGTGATGGCTAAAGGCTCACAGTCAAGAGGTGATTACCTGTCAACTGCTGAGCGTGTAGCGCGTTTCGGTCAGTTTGGTATGCTGGCACTTGAGCCACTATTTAAATCTAAAGCAGTGGTGTTAATGGATAGAGTGAAATCCAGAGATCTATTCGACCTGATGATCTTGCTGACGCAGTACAACTATACCATTGATGAACGTGATGAAGTTGAAGCTGAAACAGTGCTTGAAATCCTAGTCGGTAATATCCCGGTTGATAAAGATGACCCTGGTTTTGAATCGATTGACCTTGACATCTCTTTGAAGGATATTTATAAACAGCTAACGTTATTAGTAAACGTTTATGAACAGAAAAAGGTTCTTCAATTTTAGTTGGTTATTTGTCAGGTTTCACTACGTTGTACCATGATTTTTTAAAGGATCAGCTCTTTGGTTTATGGCTCCTAACAATGCCACTGACCGTGGAATAGCGGGACCAAGGGGTCAGCCAGTAATGCCGCTACCAGCCACACATTAAACCATTGAATCATAAGAATAAAAACTAACTATTTGCCATGTATTCTAATATCATAGTTACTTTAAAAACAATAACTTGAACAATTGCAAAAAAAGGGGGCAGGAAAAAAAGGGGTAGGTCTTTTATCGTGCGCTTTAAGGTTAGGCATCTATGATGCAATGCCATCATCTACACGAATCAATAGAAATCAAGGGGGCAGCCAGCTTGATGTTTTGTTAATCATAAGCCTTTTGGCGATGTTTGATATCTAAAATAGCTACGATAATCTTTTCTTTTTCTATTGTATAGAATAGTCGATAATTGCCAAACCGATAACGATACACCCCTTCAAACTCTCCTTTGAGTTTTTTTATGTTGTGCCCAAAAAATGGGTTTCTCCTAAGCTGTGGATAAGCGATGTTGGTAATTTTTTTGTAAAGTTTATCATCTAGTTTTGTTTTTTCTTTTTGAAAGGTTTTGGTTTCTGCAATCTGAAAATCAGACAAGGGTGTAATCTCCATTTTTTACATCTTGTAAGCCTGAGTTTAAATTTTCTACTAAAGGTTTATCATTGAGGATATCATTCAGCTCTGCTTGGTCAATGTATTGGGATGAGGTTAAATATTGTAACGTTGCAAATTCAACAAAGTTAGACATATTCCTTTTTTGTCCATCAGCCGCTTGGCGAATCATCTCATAAACGCTGTCATCTATACGCATAGTTACTGTTTTCATTTCTATTTACTCCTGAAAAATGCTATCTCATGTCTTTTGAACTTATTATTCATTAATATTCAATTTTATTCAAGTAAGCAATTAAAAAATCACAAATCAAGAAAATCAAGTGTAAATAAAAGGGATCCCAATCTTTTTTAACCCGCGGATCACGAAAAATAGAGTCATATATGGTCCGCCCCGTATTGCAAGTAAAATTTGTGCATAACATAAAGAAATACAGCTTCCATATATCCGGCCTTGGGGTGAGATCTTTAATCAAAAATAGCAAAAACAGGGTCACAAAAACAGGGTCAAGTCTTTCCTTTTGCCTCTATTTATTTTGTTCATCTGTTAGTTGCCTGACTTACTGAATTTACCTAATGAGTTTTACGGTAAATTAGATGAAGTTAAATCACGAATTGATTGGTTAAAAGATTTATTTAAAATTCTTATAGCCATTATGGCCGTGGCTATTGCAAGTTTAGCAAAGTTATTCCTGATTACCCATGAGCTTCAGCCGTATATAACACACTAGGTCCACGTCATACCAGCAGGGATTGCTGGTACCCAGTGTATAGGGACATACGACCTGGATAATTAGCTTATACTTGATTATACTATCACCCCATCCTTG
>JALSLS010000241.1 GCA_026988195.1 Methylomonas sp. | reverse complement strand
ATTCAACCACTGTCATTCTGTCAAAGGGTTTACCAAAATCATATTCATCATCTTGATATTTAACAACAGAGGAGCCCGTGACTTCTTCGGCAATACCTTTTAACATCTCTTCAGTTAAATCCATTAAATCACCATATTCAGCATAAGCCTGATAAAACTCTAGCATGGTAAATTCTGGGTTGTGACGGGTAGACAAGCCTTCATTACGAAAGTTACGGTTAATTTCAAATACACGTTCAAAACCACCGACAACCAAACGCTTTAAATATAACTCTGGGGCAATTCGTAAATACAAGCCCATATCTAAAGCATTATGATGCGTTTCGAATGGGCGTGCTGTTGCTCCACCTGGAATGGCTTGCATCATAGGCGTTTCAACTTCTAGGAAATCTTTATCACCCAAAAACTTACGAATATAAGCCACAATTTGTGAGCGAATTAAGAAAGTTTTACGAGAATCATCACTCATAATTAAATCCAGATAACGCTGTCTGTATTTAATCTCTTGATCAGCAATACCATGAAATTTCTCTGGTAATGGGCGAAGCGCTTTAGTTAATAAGCGAATATCATCTACTCTGACACTCAGTTCACCGACTTTAGTTTTGAATAATTCACCTTCAGCACCAATAATATCGCCAATATCCCATTTTTTGAACTGTTCGTTATAGAAGCCTTCAGGCAAGGTATCACGTGTCACATAAAGTTGTAATTTACCTGACATATCTTGAATATGACAGAAACTGGCTTTGCCCATGATTCTACGAGTCATAATACGCCCAGCCACCTTAACTCTAATAGGTTGCTGTTCTAGCTCTTCCTTGGTTTTTTCACCATATTCAGCTAATAGTTCACCACTAATCACATTGCGGCGAAAATCAGTTGGGAAAGCGATTCCATTTTCCCGTAATGCTGTTAATTTTGCACGGCGCTGTACGATTTGTTCTTGTTCGTCTTGTTGGTTTTCTGACATGTTCTTTTATAAATTAAGTGCAGAGGAGTTTATTAAGCTCACTTTGTTTATAGAAATTGTTGGGGTATGCTCGGTAATTGCTGCTACGTCGCTCTACTACACACCACCCATGGTGTTATAACGCTAACCCAACCTACATTTTTGATATATTTACAAACCACTCTTCAAGCTGGCTTCAATAAACTGATCTAAATCACCATCTAAAACAGCTTGAGTATTGCCTGTTTCTACATTGGTTCTTAAATCTTTAATTCTTGATTGATCTAATACATAAGACCTGATTTGACTTCCCCAACCAATATCAGACTTACTATCTTCTAATGTTTGTTGAGACTCTGCACGTTTAGATAGCTCTAGTTCATACAGCTTACCTTTTAATTGCTTCATCGCTGTATCACGGTTTTTATGTTGTGACCGGTCATTTTGGCATTGCACCACTATACCCGTCGGCTCATGAGTGATACGTATGGCGGATTCTGTTTTATTGACATGCTGACCACCTGCACCACTGGCACGATAAGTATCAACCCTTAAATCAGCTGGGTTAATTTCAATATCTATATCATCATCAATTTCTGCATTGACAAAAACTGAAGCAAATGATGTATGTCGCCTGCTACCTGAATCAAAAGGAGATTTTCTGACTAATCGGTGTACGCCTGTTTCTGTACGTAACCATCCATAAGCATATTCACCTTCAAACTTAATGGTTGCACTTTTAATACCTGCAACCTCACCTTGAGACTCTTCCAGTAATTCAACTTTAAAACCTTTGGCTTCGCCCCAGCGCAAATACATCCGCTCAATCATGGAAGCCCAGTCTTGTGCTTCTGTTCCACCCGACCCTGATTGAATATCCAAGAAGGCATTGTTGGCATCCATTTCACCAGAGAACATACGTCTAAATTCTAATTCTGCAACTTGCTTTTCAAAACGCTCTATATCTTCGGCAACAGTTTCAACAGTTTCTTCATCTTGTTCTTCAACGGCCATTTCCAGCAATTCTTCCGCATCTGTTAAACCTTGTTCTAAATCAACAATGGTATTAACAATGGTTTCTAGTTGGCCTCGCTCTTTCCCCAATGCCTGAGCCCTAGCTTGGTCACTCCATACATTAGGGTCTTCCAATTCTCTTAAAACTTCAACAAGGCGCTCATTTTTAATGTCAAAGTCTAAATAATCCTTAAGTGCTTTTCCTCGTTTGCTTAAATCCAGAATCGCATTTTTTATTGGGTTTATTTCTTGCATAAATGATTATATCAGCCGAACAAATAGTAACCGATAATTATAACAGAGCAGGGGTTATTTTTTGTTAAATAGTGGCAAAACTAGATAAATTAAACCCGCCAATACAAATGGAATACTTAACATTTGCCCTGTTGACATCCAAAAATCAGTCTCATAAGTTGCCTGTTTGGTTTTAACAAATTCAATAAAAAATCTAGCGGTAAAAATGGTCACTAAGAAAGTTGAAAAAATGACCCCTGACCTAATCTTCGTCCCTATCGTTTTATAGATAAACAAAAGCAAAACAAAAACCAAAGCATAGGATAGAGACTCGTAAAGCTGTACCGGGTGTCTAGGTAAAAAATC
>JALSLS010000240.1 GCA_026988195.1 Methylomonas sp. | reverse complement strand
CATATTGAGTTATGCTTTCTTTAGTTTTACTCAACTTAGCTATTCCTCCCCTTAAATCATTTTTTTCTTTAATAATTGCTACACAAAGAGTATGGTGTATTAATACTATTAACAAAAAGAAATGACTAAAAAACATAATTATTCAGCTTGTTAATAGACAATGATAATGTAGGAGCGTCCGCCCTCGATAATAGCTCCTGCATTATTCTACCTACGGGTTTCCTGCCCTAGTGCACTGCTCTACCTACGTACATAATCTACATGGATGTAGTGAATGCAGATATTGCAGGAGCAAATATCTGTCCATGCACTAGTCGGCGCGATTAAAATGATGCTCTTTTCTCTAAAACTTTCAATTACCTTCGCGCCGAGGACGGACGCTCCTACAAAACATTGCACTAAAGATGTTTCATAGTTACAAAAAACTACACTTGTCACTTCAGCATAAAAACATTATCTTAAAATATTTGTATCCCCCATGGATATAAGCTTTCAAATAAAGCGAGGTCCCTATGTATAAAATATTAAATCACAGATTGCACTACCAAAATGATCAGGTTGAATATTTTTTAACCCCTAACCGTACTAAAAACTTTGTACTGAAACCTGAGGGTATTATCTTACATGATACTGCAGGTCGCTTAGATGGTAATACAAGTGTTAATTGGTTTATGAACCCTTCTGCCAAAGCCTCTGCCCATTTAATTATCCACCGTGATGGCAAAGTTACCCAATTGGCTCCGTTTAATACTAAAACCTGGCATGCTGGCCGCTCTAACCTCAATGGCCGCCCTGGCGTAAATAGCTTTTCAATAGGAATTGAAATAGTTAACCCTGGCAAACTCACAACTCTAGGTAATGGCCGTTACCGCTCATGGTTTGGTGAAACTTATAAAGATTCTGAGTTTCTTATTTCGGAAAAAACTACTCCAGAACATGGTTCAGGCGGCTGGATGAACTACACAGAAGAACAGTTATTAGCAATAGAATCTATATCTATCGCGTTATTTGATCAATATAATTTAAAATGGGTTTGGCCACACTGGAAAGTAAGCCCAGGTAGAAAAAAAGATACCAACCCCCTTTTTCCTTTAGAAAATATACAGTCTAAACTGATGGGGCGTAACGAGGATACAAACAATACCGTTACCCTGCTGGCAAACACTAACCAAAGGCGTTGGCCCTCGTACAATGACAATATTATCCAGGTTATCCCCAAAGGTGAAGAGGTAGAGTTAATTCGCTCAGGTTGGTTTCAAAATGACGCCGATACTGCCGAATGGTATTTAGTCTCTTATAATAATCATGAAGGTTGGATTTTTGCCACTCTTGCCTATTTAAACTAGTACCATACATCTTAAATAACCGAGAATTACGTTCCTGCGTCTCTGGATGAATTTCCACGCAGAGCGTCAATGCCATTAAGTTAAGACAGCTATTTGTATAGGATGTGTTGAGGTACGAAGCGCATCTTTCGGAATGATGCGCTTCCTGTCGTCAGCACATCCTATACTTTCGCTTAACTTAATCGCAGTGACGCGGAGCATGGGAACTATTTTCATCTCGGTTGATTAGAGGGTCTATTTAACTATTAATAAGCTCACACTTAAAGTCATAAGAATTGTGTCTATCAACAAGCCATAAATAAATTTTAGAAAGCATAGTTCTTTTGACTTGAAGAATTAGACTAAAACACAAAATTTTTTATATTTTCAAAACATACGGTAGCAGGTTAATGACCCTATATAAAATTGAGCATACTTTAAGGTTTCCTAAGTAGATTTTTCTCTGTAAAATCCAACTCTTATATTATTGTTAGTGGAGCAACAGCTGAATGGGTAGAGCCTATCAAAACCGTAAAGAGTCAATGGCAAAAACATCGGATGCCAAAGCTAAAGTGTACAGCAAATATGGACGTGAGATTTATGTCTGTGCTAAAGCCGGAGGCACTGACACTGATGGCAACTTGGCATTAAGAGGCTTAATTGAGCGAGCTAAAAAAGATCAAGTACCGACTCATGTAATTGAGAAAGCAATTGATAAAGCTAAAGGTGGTGGTGGTGAGGACTTCTCTCCTGCTAGGTACGAAGGTTTTGGCCCTGGTAATGCTATGGTTATTATTGACTGTTTAACAGATAACCCTAACCGCACTTTTGGTGATGTTCGCCAATGTTTCACCAAAACAAAATGCAAAATTGGTACTCAAGGTGTTGTTAGCCATATGTTTGATCATTCTGCTATTTTTATGTTCAAACATGAAGATGAAGAGGCAATACTCAATGCTCTATTAATGGCTGATGTTGATGTTTCAGATATAGAAAGTGAGACTGATAATATTACTGTTTTTGCCCCTCAAGCAGATTACTTTAAAGCGAAACAAGCCTTAATTGATGTCATAGGCGAAATTGACTTTGAAGTTGATGAGGTTCAATTTGTACCTACAGTGACGAAACAAATTAGTGGTGATGAATTAGCTTTGTTTGAAAAATTCTTAGATATGTTAAATGACCTAGATGATGTCCAAAATATATACCATGACCTTGAGTTTTAAAACCAACCCTTAAGGAATGAT
>JALSLS010000239.1 GCA_026988195.1 Methylomonas sp. | reverse complement strand
CGATATGGGCAGCGATGGTATTTTCCTTAAAATATTAGCTTTGTGTGGTGTGGATTATAAAATATCTAATTTTAAATTTATAGGTGCGGAATGTAGGCTTTAATGTTGGTGGTTGTCATTATTAGTTCAGGATTATCACCGTATAAATTATTAACTACAATTCAGGATTTGAAATTTATTCCTTTTTACGGTTTTTTGGGCGGCTCTATGTTTGTAAACACGGCCTCTTTATTAGAAAAAATTTTTTTATATGGTTCGTTAATTTGGCTTTTTCAACAAGCTGGAATACGGCTTTTGTTAGCTATTATGATAACTGCTAGTCTCACTTTTATGGTCGAGTTAGCGCAACTTGTTTTTGTTGGTCATGTAGCGGAGATTACTGACCCTGTATTGGTTATTTTGATAGGTTTTAGTTTAGGGGGGATTGTTAATGCCTCTGCTAAGCGGGGTGGAAACAAATAGCAACAAAAAATCTGCGTAATCTGGGGAGGGATTTATTGTCAGTTATCTAACCTAAAGGTAAGAGAGGTCTTGATCAAACCAAGACCTCTCCAAATCTATATTTAAAGTTCACTACTTGAGGTTGTTAAAAAGTTTTAAGGTATTTTTCTGTGATTTTTTTAAATCCTAATCTCCTTTCCCACATGTATAGGGCTAAACGTTCTCTACCCGTTTTTTCAAAATATTGAACTTCTATTTCATGAATCCCTGCAGTTAATTCAATACGAGCATATTTAAAGCGGCGGCCATGTATGCCATCATTATTTATGAGTAATTCACCATCAATAAATATCTTACTGCCATCATCAGAAATTAAGAAAATGTAATAGCTACCGTCTCTTGGTATATCGAGCCCTGACTGGAAACGAAAAGCAAAGTTATCATCTTTATTTCTATTGCTTAAAGAAAAATCTTTTTGGGTTCCGGTGGAAATTGCAGTGATTGAATCAAAATCAGGAAGTTTATTCCAATTACCTTCGTAATATTCATAATTAACACCTTGACCAACAGTTATAGTGACTAGCCCGCTATCTTCACCACCACGTCCATCACTAATAAGGTAACTAAATGTATCAACACCACTAAAGCCTAAAGCCGGTTGGTATATGAGTTTATTATTTTGGATAGATGCGGATCCATTTCCAGCACGGGTAAGTGATATTAGTTTTATTTCATCGCCATCAGTATCCTTATCATTTGCTATTACATCAATTAATACCTCTGTATTTTGTGATGTTATAGCGTTATCATCTAAAGCAACAGGGAAGCTATTAATAGGCTCAGCTAGGCGGAAGGCACTTGAAGAAATGATTTGACGCTCAAAACCTGGGCCTTGCCATTCAACTTTAAGTTGTTGGTCGCCTGTTGATTGAAAGAAATGGATTTCAAAACGATGTAAACCAGAACTAAGGGTAAGGTTGCTCACTTTTGTTATTGCACCGTGTAACCCATCATTGTTAATAACTGGCTTGTTATCAATCAATAATTTGCTACCATCGTCAGAGGTTAAAAAGAATTGATAGTTACCTGACTTGGGTATTTCAATTTGTGTAAAGAACCTAAAGCCAAAGTCGTTGTCTCTTAAACGCTTTTCTAGACTAAAGTTATGTGAGATTCCTTCATCAATTGAGTTTGTATTAATGAAGTCAGGTAATGAGTTCCATTGACCTTGGAAATATTCATAATTAACACCCCAGCCAACATTAATGGTTACTGTCGTTTTGCTTGGGTGATTATTACCATCATCAATTGTATATTGAAAATTATCTTGCCCAACAAAGCCTTGCTCTGGAATATAGTTTATTTTTCCATTAGAAAAGGATGTACTACCGTGTTTAGCTGCATCAACAGAAATGAGTGTTAGGGTATCATTTTCAGGGTCAACATCATTAGCCAGCACGGCTATTTCAATTGCCTCATTAGAGCGGGTAAGGGCATAATCTTCTATGGCATTGGGTGGCAAGTTAATTGACTCTATTATTTCTCTACTTTCAAACCAGGCAGCAATTTGAGGGCCAGAAACACTAACAGCCTTAGTTGCATGCGCCCCATCACTATGATTTATAGGTTTTCCACATTTCAAGCCATGACATGTTGTTATTTCAGGGTTGGAAAAGACTTGTATCCGTCGCGCATTATAAGCACTGGTATAAGCCATGGTAGTCACAAAATCATTTTGCTCTCCATGCCCACGCCCCCATTTATATAAGCCCCCAGTACTGCCTTGTTTAGCTGAGTGCCCAAGGCCTAGGTTATGTCCTAACTCATGGGCAAAGGAAGAAATACAACGGTCAGCAACGACATTAAACCCATAATTTTTATGTCCAGGATAGATAGTATTATTATATCCGCCTAAAACATATCCAACACCACAGTAAGGGCCGGTAGGGGTAATCATGGTGACTAAATCCGCACCATATTTAGCGCGTAATTCACGAGCTTTTTGACTGTTTTTTAAAGCGTTTAAAGTAGCGCCATCCGTTTTAGGGTTTGGAATGTTAATTTCTTCAATTTTTACCACACGAAAGCGTATGTTGGCATGGCTATTTACTAATGCCTTATTGGCATAGTGTTCCAT
>JALSLS010000238.1 GCA_026988195.1 Methylomonas sp. | reverse complement strand
ATAATTATCATATTCCCCAGCGTAATATCGGTCATTTAACACCCATACAAAAATTAAAGGAATGGTATAAAAAGAAGCCAGAATTATTTAAAAAGAACGTTTATGATCTAGCGGGACTTGACAAATAGAATCCGTTACCATCAGGAGGTTTTTTTAAAAAATAAATATATTCCTGAATCCGTGAGTCCACTACGGCACAGTGAATAAGCTATTGATTCATCACAGGTTTAAAAAATACTCGCTTAAGCTAAGGGTGAACTCAATTATGCAGAGCTTTTTAAATTCCGTGCTAAACCAATATCTTACCCCCTGCTATCCGCATTGGACTCACGGATTCAGGATATTTATAATTTTGTTTGCCTATATATGTCCTATACTCATTCAAAACAGACATATTTAAATAGGGAGTTTATGGTTTATAGTTCACAATTGCGCGCCATGCTGGCAATTATTCAAAGAGAGATGATCAAATTTTGGCATCAAAAAGGTCGTCTTGTTGCTGCCCTAGTTAGACCAAGCTTGTGGCTAATTGTGTTTGCGGCTGGTTTTCAGAATGTTTTTGGTGTTTCTATTATCCCACCCTACGAGACTTATATCGAATATCAGGAATATGTGATTCCTGGTTTGCTGGGAATGGTGTTGTTATTCAACGGTATGCAATCATCCCTAGCAATGGTTTATGACCGTGAAATGGGTTTGATGCGTTTACTTTTAACCGCACCTCAGCCACGATGGTTTTTACTTTTCAGTAAACTGGTTTCAGGCACAATTCTGTCACTCTTACAAGCCTATGCTTTCTTACTGCTAAGCGTAGTCTTTCAAATAGAAATACCGTTGATTGGTTGGCTTTATGCTTTCCCTGCGATGCTATTGGGTGGACTTATGTTAGGTTCATTGGGCTTATTATTATCTGTTTATGTCAAACAGTTAGAGAATTTTGCAGGCACAATGAACTTTGTGATTTTTCCCATGTTTTTTATTTCAACGGCATTATACCCACTCTGGAAACTTGAAGAATCAGGTGCGGAAATTGTTTTTCAATTAGCCAGCTACAATCCATTTACTCATGCGGTTGAATTGATTCGTTTTGCGCTGTATGGGCAATTTAACGCCATTTCATTGGGTGTTGTATTGGTTTCAGGATTTATTTTTTTCATGTTGTCTGTTTGGGGCTACAACCCACAACGGGGGATGGCAAAATTCACAAAACAAAATAAAACAAAGTAAAACAAAATAAAGGAGATAATTTAATGATAAGAAAAGGACTATTTAAAACTATTCTATTTGCAACGCTTGTATCAATGACAAGTTTTTCAATGGCAAAAGAAGTTACGCTAAAGCCTATTAAAGTAGGTGTCTTAAAGTTTGGAACGGTGAACTGGGTTCTTAATGTGATAAAGCATCATGAATTGGATAAAAAGTATGGTGTTGATTTACAAATAACAGGCTTAGGATCAAAAAAAGCCTCTCATGTTTCTATACAAGGTGGTGCAGTTGACATGATTGTCTCTGATTGGATTTGGGTTTCGCGGCAACGTGCCGAAAATAGAGATTACACTTTTGTACCCTATTCAAATGCAACTGGCTCAGTAATGGTTAAAAAAAATAGTAGTATTAAAAAACTGGCTGATTTTCAGGGGAAAAAATTGGGTGTAGCGGGCGGCCCAGTTGATAAATCATGGTTGTTCTTACGTGCATACACACAAAAAACATTAGGCAAAGATATGCTCAAAATGGTAGAGCCTAGTTTTGGTGCACCACCGTTACTAAATAAACTGGCTAAACGTGATGAAGTCGATGGTGTATTAAATTTTTGGCACTTCACCGCAAAGCTTAAATCTACGGGTTTTAGGTCGATAGTGACCATCCAAGAGGTATTAAAAGAGCTAGGTGTTGATCGTCCAATTCCAATTATTGGTTGGGTTTTCTCAGAAGCGTTTGGTGCAAAAAATACAGAAGTTGTCAAAGGCTTTATTAAAGCCTCTGAAGATGCAAAAAAGCTGTTGTTAGAATCTGATGCTGAATGGCTTAGAATCAGGAAAAAGATGAAAGCAAAATCAGATGAGATGTTTATTAATCTACGTGATGCTTTTCGTGCTGGTGTTCCTCGTTGTTTTGGTGACGAAGAGAAACAAGCGGCAACTGCTACATTTGCTATCTTGTCAAAATTAGGGGGAAAAAAGCTGGTTGGTAAATCGACAGCACTCTCTGATGGAACCTTCTGGAAGCTTTATCAAACTGAAATATGTCCAAAATAAGTTTTCTCTATGTTGATTTTATATGATGGCTTTGACGTGTCAGTATTAACATGGTGATTTTAATATAATGCTTTTTTATCTAAAATGGGCGCGTAGTATTTCTCTGCTAGGTTTTTTCCTTTTCTGGCAGATATTTGCCGTGCTCATTGGTAGTGATCTATTGCCATCACCTGTTCAGGTTATTGCTTCCATGTGGGAGCATTTTGAAAGTGGTGAATTAATGATGCACCTTGGTATTACTTTGCGCAGGGTTGCCATTAGCTTTGTTATTGCCATGATAATTGGCGTTGCACTTGGTATGTTGATGGGGAGCCGAAATATTTGGGATAAATTCCTCGATAGCATTGTTATTCTTGCCCTCAATATCCCTGCATTAGTCACAATTATTCTTTGTTATATCTGGTTAGGTTTAAATGATACAGCAGCTATTTTAGCCGTTGCCATAAACAAAATACCTATGGTTGTTATTGCAATCAGAGAAGGTGCAAGAGCCATAGATACTAGATTTATGGATTTGGGAAAAGTCTATCATTTATCACGCAAAGAGCTATTTTTTAAAATCTACCTACCTCAACTCTACCCTTATTTATTTGGTGCAGCCCGAAATGGTTTAGCACTTATTTGGAAAATCGTCTTAGTAGTTGAATTATTAGGTCGTAGCGATGGTGTCGGTTTTCAGTTGGGAACATTCTTCCAATTTTTTGATATTACCAGCATTTTGGCATATACATTCGCATTTGCATTGGTCATCTTTGCTATTGAAGCACTCATTATGCGTCCAATGGAAGTTCGACTGAATCGGTGGCGTACATGAGTTCTCTCGTTGTTGATATTGATAGTAAAGTCTATGGCAATGGAACCTGTGCCATCTCAGGTTTGCATATTACTGCAAAGCAGGGAGAATTTGTTGCCATTGTTGGTCCATCAGGAACAGGTAAAACGACCTTATTAAATATAATTGCAGGAATTGATAAGCAATTCATAGGGAACATGAAATTTGGCGAAAGCAATACTAATAAAAACATCAGTTTTATGTTTCAAGACTCACGTTTATTACCTTGGTTAAGCGTTCAGAAAAATATTGAAATAGTACTTGATCGACATGATCGAAATAGCGTAGAAAAACAGTCAAGAATAGCAGAACTACTACAAAAAGTTGGCTTAGAAGGGATAGCGAAAAGCTACCCTAATCAATTATCGGGAGGCATGAAACGTCGTGTTTCAATGGTGCGGGCATTCGTCAATCAACCTCAGTTATTATTGATGGATGAGCCTTTTCAGTCACTCGATGCGCCAACCGCCTTTGAATTACGCACAATGCTACTCGAACTCTGGCAGGAAACAAAATGCACCGTAATATTAGTAACACACAGTTTGAGAGAGGCATTAACAATGGCTGATCGTGTCGTTTTCTTATCAAATTGCCCAGCCAATGTGATTTTAGATTATGATATTGAGCTACCTCGACCACGCCAGCTTGAGGATAATACAGTAACCTTGTTGCATACAAATTTATTGATGCAGTATCCTCAGATTTTATCAGGCTCTCTATTCTCAGACAGCCTCCTAGATAAAGAGACAGAACAGAGTGAATGAAAAAAATAGCCTATCAGAAACAATTATATCGCTACAAAAAGTGTATAAATCCTATGGAAAAGTAAAAGCTTTAAACGATGTCAGCTTTGAGCTGCAACATGGTTTCTATGCACTTTTAGGCTCTAATGGTGCTGGTAAAAGCACCTTATTTCAATTACTGACAGGTCTATTTGTACCAGATTCTGGCAGCATAGAAATAGTAGGTATTGACCTGAGCCGCCAATTAACTA
Source organism: Methylomonas sp. (assembly GCA_026988195.1). GTDB lineage: Bacteria > Pseudomonadota > Gammaproteobacteria > Methylococcales > Methylomonadaceae > QPIN01. The sequence continues at coordinate 12,947 of JALSLS010000238.1, read as the reverse complement.
AAGCACTTGCGCATATTGGTGTTGTTTTTCAACAATCCGCATTAGATTTAGGCTTAACCGTGCAAGCTAATCTAAGCTTTCATGGTCGTCTACATGGGCTTTCTACACACGAAATAAAAGAACGCTCAGCCATTGAATTAGAAAGATTAGGAATGCAAGATACAGCTAAAAAAGCCTGTAAAACCTTGAGTGGTGGTAATCGACGTAAAGTAGAATTAGCCCGAGCCTTATTAACAGAACCCAAGGTATTATTGATGGACGAGGCTACCGTAGGACTTGATCCAGCTTCAAGAGACTTGCTACTAAACTATGTGCAACAACTTTGTACTGAACGCAAAATTACTACACTTTGGGCAACGCATTTAATTGATGAAGCCGAAAATGCCAAGCAAGTTTTAGTATTAAATAAGGGTAAGCTACTTGCACAAGCAACATCACGAGAGCTTCAAGATAGAACACAAACTGATAGTCTGTTAAATGCATTCTTGCAGTTATCAGACCAAAAACTCCCTGATACTTCACATATTCAACAGATATAAACTGTTTAAAACCCATCCCCCCTGTTTTTTACATATTCCTGAATCCGTGAGTCCACTACGGAACAGTGGATAAGCTATTGATTCATAACGGGTTTAAAAAAATACTCGCTTAACCTAAGGGTGAAGCTAAGATTTTTTAAATCCCGTGCTAAACCAATATCTTATCCCCTGCTATTCGCATTGACCTCACGGATTCAGGATATTTTTAAAAATATGTAAAAAACAGGGGGGATGGGTGACTTAGGGACGACGGGTAGTAGGTTGAACCTGCGGTTTGTAGCGATATGTCGGATTACGCTATCGCTAATCCGACCTACAAAAACACAAATTTAAGCCACTACCGAGACGACACAATAATAAACCTAGCATTTTTACTGGTTTTTTCTGCTCCTACTCAAATGATTTCAAATCGTTACATAGAATAACTATGCTCCTCTTGAGATCATTTGAGTAGAAGCAAAAATTTTGCGTAATAATTGGTAAGTGTATTACCTGAATCCATGAGGTCACTACGGTACAGGACGTAAGCTATTGATTCATGACGGGTTTAAAAAATACTCGCTTAACCAATATCTTACGCCCTGTTATCCGCATTGACCTCACGGATTCAGGTATTATTGCGCCATTCCTTAATTTCTTTTAAGAAGTTTTCTTTAACCCACAAGCTTTTTCAGTATCTTTGATAAAGCTTTTAAAGGCTCTGATTGCCTTTCTTCCACCAGGAGCATCACGAAAAATACCACCTTTTTCACCAGGAGTATTAATCATTACAGCGAGGGTAGCTGTTGCGACATAATTTTTGTATGGGATGGTTTCTGCTACTTTATCCACAGCACAGATACAGCCGTACATTGTGTTATAAGTTTCATTTCCGTATTTACTCATGCATTGCAATACAAATTCTACTCTTGCCTGAGTTGGGTAGTCGTTTACTTTTTTTGTGCTTGTGCTTGTCGTAGCAACAGGTACGTTATCGGCAATGCTCAGGCTTAAAAAGCTGGTGCTAAGAAAAAGTGTTGTGCTTAATAATAGAATTTTTTTCATAATGTCTCCTTTGGGTTATTGATAAGATTAGTATAGTAAATTATTGCGTCATTCCTCACTTAGTTTGCTCCATATGAAACAATTTCTTTTAGAATAGTATTTATTTTTTTTGCAAACTTTTTTGTGCGTTTGTCATCCTCAGGCAACAGCCATACTTCGATAAGTACTGTTTTATCTTCTTTTTGCCTTACTGATACTCTGCAAGGCATTCTTAATAGGTAGTCGGGGGCAATTTCTAATAGCTGTTTGGCATAGCTTAGATTACAAAAGTGGAGCACTGTTGTAGCAGGAAAGGGTATTTTTTCGCGGTCAGCAATGGCTTTACCAATACGAGCATGTTGGTTCAAGCGAAAATTATGTTCTCCTATGGCGATTAACAGGTCTTCGATAATATCATCGAATTCTTTATTGGATATTTTTTGGTAAATAGGGACTGAAACAGTTTTTATGCTTTGAGTTTCTTTATCTTCATTGGCTTTAGACATTTCAATCGCCAAAGAATTTGTAAAGGTTATTGAAAATATTAGCAGTAAGGTGATTGATAGCAACTGTGTAGCTAGCCATTTGTAATAATAGATGGGGGAGTTGAATCTTTGAGTCTTTTGCATATTATTCAATCCTACGTATTAGTCTTGGGGGTGACAACTATTCTGACAGAGGGGGTAATAATAAATTTACCATTCTTACTTGGTACCCATAAAGTGGGGTACACTACCTTTTCTGCCTCTACTATTTAATTTATAGTAGCTTCAAGCTTTTTGGTCTGAGTAAATTTATTACCTTTAGTGTCTGTTATTTCAGTCGTTAAAATACCCGCTTTACTTGGTACAAAATAAAATTTGAAGTTTGGGTTTTCGCTAATTGAAATATCAGTTTCAGCACTAAAGATGGTTTTCCCTTCAAATTTAACATCAATTTTTGAGATATAGTGTGGAGGTATAAATAAGGTGGTTACTTGATCCTTTTGCAGACCACTGGTGTTCGGGTGACTAATGGCTAATCGGGTTTGCACAGGTTGTTCGAATGATTTAAGTAATGATGTCTTTAAACGAATTTTACCTAAGCGTGCGAGTGCTGTGGCAGCATCAGAAGATGCAGGGGCAGAACATCCACCCGATGATTTTACATAATGGCTGACCATATAAAGCTTATTTTCATTGGTTTCAGCAATTACTCGCACAGGACTATAGGCATCTACACGAATTCGCATAGAGAGGTCTGCTTTTCCATTTAGTGGAGAAAATTTGAATTTACCCGCGAGTGGCTTTGGATTTTTATCAATAATAATCCAAAGTGATTTTATATAGTGTTCTTCGGTTTGTGGTTTTTTTGCAACTATTTCGATGGGAACCATAGCCCCATCTTCTGCTCTATAGGGGGCGCTAAAGTCAAAGAGTTCATCTGATTCGATGATAGTTTTATCTTCAAAATAATATGCTTTAAGTAATGTATTCCAAGTTGTATTTTGATCTACAATACTTTCTGAAGGTTTAGGGTTTTCAGTTGTTTTTGCAAGAGCGATGCTAAAAGTTGATGCATAGAAGCTGATGGAAAGTAGAATTAGTAGAGTGTTCATATATTTCATATTATTTTATTATCCTCGTGATGGTATTATCCTCAGTAATTTGTATTTTCACTATTCCCACTCAAGTTCTGAGAAAATATAAGAGATATTGCGTTTATGGAAAGTTGAGAACATTTGCCATTTAGATCCCTCATTTAAGCCAATACTTTCCATTGCGTGAGTTAAATCTGATTCTGTACTTATGTTTTTGCGAATTTCATCGCGGAGTAATGTTAAGTAGCGTGTTTGATTGTTACTAGCATCATCCCAGTTTATTTGTAGTGGTCCATGTCCAGGGATAAAGTTTTTAATAATTTTATTCTTCTTTAAACGTTTTATTAGCTCAAGCCAACCATTCACACTGCCACTCTTTCCAATAACAGGAATGTGCTTATGAAAAAGCAGGTCTGACATCCAAAGTGTCTTAGTCTTATTATCAAATACTAGAAGATCATTGTTGGTATGAGCTTTTTGTACTGCTGTTAAGGTTAATGTGCGATTACCTAAATCGATATTTAGTTTATTAATAACTGAGGTATAAGATGTAATAATGGTTTTATCTGATACATTTTTACCTGTCACTTCATTGTAGCGGCGCAAATAGGTTTTGCTCAGAATGCCAACGGCATGTGTAAGATTTTTATGTCCAATAAAAGTTGTATTTTCTGCTTTAAATGCACTATTCCCCATTGTGTGATCGGGGTGAACATGAGTATTAATAACGTAACGTATGGGTAAATTACTTTGTTGTTTTATTTGGCAAATCAGGCGTTTCCCTTCATCTATGCTTCCTCCTGTATCAATGACTGCAATCGCTTTATCACCGACAATAAAACCGATATTGGCAATATTTTCATCTTTAAACAGGATCCCGTTATGACTGGGACGCACGAAAATACCACTTTGAATTTCAACGGCAGGGGTTACCTTTTTACAGTCCAAAGGGGTAGTTGAAGCTCTCGTTTCAAATACGCTAAAAAGGGAAATTAAAAGCATCATTATCGTTAAGAGCGTAGATGTAGATTTTTTATTCATGATGAATACATAAAAAACTGAAACCTATATAAAAACATCCTAAAATACTTGAAAAGTACGCTAAGTCGTTAGGTATCATATCTTTCTAGTCCTATTCTGAGTGTTTTTTATAAAAAAAGTAAAAAAAAAGTAATTGTAGCTTGCCAAGAATGAACATTCATTCTATAAAGTATAGCAAGTACCAAAAGAAAAATCAGCACGAAGTGAGATCTTAAGATGATTTGACTAGAATTAATTGGAAAAAGTGCCATTAGAATTTTGGGAAAGTGTAAAAAGTAAGATTGTTTATTTTTATGAAAACCAAAGGAGTATTGAGTATGAAAAGGTATTATTTATTGATAGGTGCTGCGATTTCTGCGTTACTTATCACATTAACAACAACCGTTAGTGCTAACCCGTCAGTGACGGCAGCTACTGCTGATCCAAATAATTGGAGTATCTGGGGTGGTAACTATACAGGGCAACGCTACAGTAAGTTAAATCAAATTAATAAGGATAATGTTGCAAATTTGCGTCCAGACTGGACTTTTTCGACGGGTGTTTTACGTGGGCATGAAGGTGGTCCTTTGGTCGTTGGTGACATGATGTTTATTCATACGCCATTCCCAAACAAGGTTTTTGCTATTGATCAAAAAGACCAGTCCATTATTTGGAAATATGAGCCAAAGCAAGATGTAAGCACAATTCCTGTTATGTGTTGTGACACGGTTGCGCGTGGCTTGGCCTATGCAGATGGTAAAATATTCTTGCAACAAGCCGATACTACTTTAGTTGCACTTGATGCAAAGACGGGTAAAAAGATTTGGAGTGTAAAGAATGGTGATCCTAAGAAAGGTGAAACGAATACAAATGCTCCTATTGTTGTAAAAGATAAAGTACTTACGGGTATCAGTGGTGGTGAGTTCGGTGTTCGTGGTTTTATTGTTGCATACAATATAAAAGACGGTAGCCAAGCTTGGAAATGTTACAGCACAGGACCTGATGCTGAGATGTGTATGGATCCTGAAAAGACAACGACGTGGAATGGTACAGATGGTGGAATCAAGCCAGTGGGTAAAGACTCAAGCTTAAAGTCTTGGAAAGGTGACCAATGGAAAATTGGTGGTGGTACAACTTGGGGTTGGTATACCTATGATCCTGATACAAACTTAATGTATTACGGTTCAGGAAACCCAAGTACATGGAACCCAACAGTAAGACCAGGTGATAATAAATGGTCTATGACTATTTGGGCACGTGATGCTGATACTGGTATGGCTAAGTGGGTTTATCAAATGACTCCACATGATGAGTGGGACTATGATGGTATTAACGAAATGGTTTTAGCTGATATTAAGGTTAAAGGCAAAGACGTTAAAGCTCTTGTTCACTTTGATCGTAATGGCTTTGGCTACACACTTGATCGTATAACTGGAGAAGTATTAGTTGCTGAAAAGTTTGACCCTGCGGTTAACTGGGCATCTAAAGTTGATATGAAAACGGGTCGTCCAATTGTTGTTGATAAGTACAGCACAGATAAAAATGGTGTTGATGTTAACTCTGAAGGCATTTGTCCTGCTGCATTAGGTAGTAAAGATATGCAACCTTCAACTTACTCTCCAAAAACAGGGCTTTTCTATGTGCCTACAAACCATGTATGCATGGATTATGAGCCTTTCGAAGTTGAGTACGTTGCAGGTCAACCTTATGTTGGTGCGACATTAAGTATGTTCCCTGCTGGAAAAGTCACTAAAGATGGAACTTCTAATCTAGGTAATTTTATCGCTTGGGATGCTAGTGAAGGCAAAATCAAATGGTCTATTTCTGAGCCATTCTCAGTATGGAGTGGTGCTTTAGCTACTGCTGGTGATATCGTTTTCTATGGCACGTTAGAGGGTTACCTCAAAGCCATTGACTCGACAACGGGTAAGGAACTTTACCGCTTTAAGACTCCATCTGGAATCATCGGAAACGTAAATACTTGGTCATACAATGGTAAGCAGTATGTTGGCGTTTTATCAGGTATTGGTGGATGGGCTGGTATTGGTATGGCAGCAGGTTTAGAAGGTGATACTGATGGGCTTGGTGCAGTTGGTGCATACAAGAAACTTAGTTCTTATACTCAGTTAGGTGGTGTCTTAACAGTGTTTGCGTTGCCTGATAGTGCTATTAAGAAAGCTCAGACCGAAACTAAAAAGGATGTGTTGGTCGCAGTATCTACAACAGCATCTACAACAACAGCAGTAAAGTAATGATTAAAAAGTAGTAAATATTGCCGAATTTGCAGTTCTTATTTGTATTTTGACTATGAGCAGTAATTCGGCAATTTTATCCTCAAATCTTAACTATAGGTATTTATAGTAATGACAGTAAAATTAATAAGATTATCAACAGTTTTTATTGGTGCGTTAGCAATAGTTAGTAGCACAGCATTGTTAGCAGATGGCATTACTGAAAAAAGAGAGGCATTAAGAGTTTGTGCTGATCCAAATTATATGCCCTTTTCTCACAAAGATAAGTCAGGCTATGAGAATCAAATTGCTGATTTAATTGGCAAAGAATTAAAACTCCCCGTAACATATACGTGGTTTCCTCAACGCATGGGGTTTATCCGAAATACATTAAAGAAAAAAGAATTTGGAAGTGATAAATATCGTTGCGACTTAGTTATTGGTGTTCCAAAAGAATTTGATTTTGCTAAAGCAACCATACCTTATATGCACTCCACTTATGCACTCGTCACATTAAAAGAAGGAAAGCTAAAAGAATTAAAACAAGGTAATGACTTGGTTAAACTACCTTCTGAAAAACTGGATGATATAAAAATAGGTATAACCGAACGTAGCCCTGGTGCTGTATGGCTTGCTCGATATGCACTATATGGGCAAATGACCCCCTATATTGCCCAGTCTGGAGACCCTGATGAGTTTCCTAACCAGCCGATGTATAACGATTTATTAGCTGGAAAGATTGATGCAGCGATAGTTTGGGGGCCAACAGCTGCCTATTTTTCCAGACTAAGCCCAAAGAAAATTAATTTTTTACCCCTTCAATCGGAAAGAGGCGTTCGTTTTGATTTTTCAATTTCAACAGCTGTTAGGTATGGAGATGATAAGTGGAAGAACCAAATTGAAGCTATTTTAAGAAAAAATACAGATAAAATAAATGAAATACTTAATAAGGCAGGAATTCCCCTATTGGCAAATAAAATAAAAGAGAATTCTGGCAAAGATGGCGATAATAAACCTGCCGTTACTGCAAGTAACTAACAGGATGAACAGGATGAAAACTATTGCTGGTTATCACGGTTTCCGTAAGGGCAGTGGGTTAAATCTGTCGTTTATACGATTAAATTTGTAGGTTGGTGCTGAATTTGCAAAGCCCAACAAACCTTGCAATGTTGGGCTTCGTACCTCAGCCACAACCTACAATACATTATTGGTATTTGCTAAATCACATATTTAACCCACCACCTAAAATTATTAGACTATTATTAAACAACAGATAGGGATGATCAAAAATATGAGAAAATTTTTAACCTTTATTATAATTTTAAGCAGTTTTTTATTATTACCACTTTATGCGCATGGACCAACTAGGCAACAAGTTGTTGAAAGTGTAGTGATCAATGTTTCTGTTGATAAAGCTTGGGAACTGGTAGGAGATTTTTCCGCTTTGCATAAATGGCATCCAGCTATTCAGTCAACAGAAATGAAAGGTGAGGATCTACGAATTCTTACATTATCACCTGATAAAAAAATTACAGAAAAGTTAGTCAAACGTGATGTTGAGAAGAAGAAAATCAAGTATAAAATCACCGATATGACTACCCTTGAAACGTTTGAATTTGCAGGCAGGAAAATAGAGCGAAAAGTCTTACCCGTGAATACTTATACAGGTTTTTTAAGTGTTATAGCTGAAGGAGAAGGCAGTAAAGTAACGTGGAAGGGTAAGTTCTATCGACCTTATCTGCTAAACCCACCAACACCAGAGGGAATGAGTGACAAAGATGCCACTGGAACTATTTCCAAGATTTATCGAGCGGGTTTAGATAATTTAAAAAAGATACTGGAAGAAGCCAATAAAATATCTGCATCAGCACCTAAACCTAATAGTTTGAAAAAGCCTGAGAAGCCAACGCCTCCAGTCGCTCCAAAAACACCCGAAAGTGTCGTGATTGCAATGGATGCTTCTAAAAGCACACCCTCAAAAACAGGTTTTGATCCGTCTAATCCTTATAAGTCACATATTAAATGTGATGAAGGAAAAAAATGTAAAGTTGATAAATTTCTTATAAAAGGTTTTCGTACTTTTAGCCAATGCCAAGTTTGTCATGGGTTAGATGGAAATGGCAGTACAATAGCACCAAGTCTTATGGATAAGTTAAAGAATGAAGTTGATTATAAAACCTTCTTAGATCGTATAACGAATGGTTTTAAAGGACAAATTGGTGTCATGCCCTCATGGAAAAATAATCCAAACATTATGAAAAATAAAGAAAACCTTTACGCTTACTTAAAAGCACGTTCAGATGGCATTATACCAGCAGGAAGATTAAAGAAATTTAAGCATTAAGCATTAAGCATGGAATATGGCTTAGGAATGACACAATATAACCCACTAGGTTACTCCATCAAACCAGTGTTGTTGGAGTACTAGGAGGCTGTTCGAGAACTAGGATTGAAACGAAAATATCAATCCTAGTTCTCGAACAGCCTCCTAGTATAAGCAATCTGAAATAATGCTTCTGTGTTAATTTTAGCCTATTAGTTGATCCTGAGTTCTGAGAATGAAGATAACCAAAAAATGCATTTGTTTTCTTTTTAGTTTGGCGGTTGTTGCCACACAAAATCAATTGTCAGCAACAACTTATGCTTATATCACAAATCAGCTAGAACATACTGTTTCAGTTATTGATCTTGATACAAACAAGCTGGTAAAAAATGTCTCCGTTGGTATCAATCCAGCGGGAATAGCCATTTGTGATGGTGGTAGAAAAGTACTGATTAGTAGCCCTAAAGCAAAATCTTTATACCTATTAGATACCTCTAATTTTAAAATTATAAAAACGATAAAAGCAGGAGAAGGACCTCTAGGAGTCGCTTGCGACTCTCAAGGGAAACATGTTTATGTTGCAGACTGGTATACGCATAAAGTACGCATTATTGATATAGATAAAAGTAGCATCATCGCTGAAATATCGGTAGGAAAATCCCCCGCAGGTTTGCTTGTTGATGGCACAACGCAACGTCTGTATGTTGCTAATCGAGATAGCAATAGTGTCTCAGTCATTAATTTAAACAGCTATAAAGTAGTGATTGAAATCCCCGTTGGCAAGGCTCCTTTTGGTTTGGCGTTATCGCCTAATAATAAAAAACTCTACGTTGTTAATGTGCGTAGCTCTGATGTCTCTGTTATTAATACTCATACTCTCAAAAAAATAGCTGATATTACAGTCGGTGAGTGGCCCTATTGTGCGATTGTTGACCCTGCTGGTAAACATCTTTATGTAACGAATCAAGAAGATGAAACAATCTCTATCGTTGATTTAGAGACTAATCATGAGATTGCTACCATTGAAAGTGGTGAAACACCAGAAGGGATTGATATAACGGCTGATGGAAAAAAGTTGCTGGTCGTCAACTGGGGTGAGGGAAATATATCAGTTATTGACACGCAAACACGACATATTGTATCTACCATCGCAACAGGCAAAGGGAGTCGCTCATTTGGTCGTTTTATTCAAAATGGCAGTCGTGTCATACCTTTAAAATAGAAAAAAGTATCAAAAAAGAGGGGGGATGGGTATCTAATCCAATGAATCAACCTTCAAATCATCAAAGATTGTTACTGAATCTGCTTTAGTCCATAGCCCCACATAACCATTGCTAAATGTGTTATCGTGATAATCAATTTTTAGCTCATTATTTAAATAGGCTTGTATATGGTTGCCTTTAGTAATAACACGTATTTGATGGGCTTTATTGATGCTGGGTGGTGTAACGGTTGCTGAGGCTATTTGACTGCGTGATCCATTAATAAAAGTGTATAGTCTGAAGTTGTCTTCTAATGCATTGGCTCTAACAATGTAATAATTATTCTGATCTTTGGCTCTAAAAATAATACCTCCACTCGCATCAACCCTACCAGAAACGGGTGTGAAATTAACACTGATATCTAAGTTTGAAAATTGTTGGTTGATTCGCAAAATAACAGGGAAATAGTCATCAACACTATTTTGCACTACTTCACTATTTTTAAATTGCCAGTTTCCTTCAAAAACTTTCCATGCTGGGTTTTTACTGCTGAAGTCATCTCTTAGTTTTATTGTGGGTATTTTATTTTTGTAATCACTAATAATTTCTTTCGTTGTATTTGTCACCGTTTCAGCATTACAGGCGATCAAACTAAATAAGAAAAGAGAGGTACTAGTAAGGGTGGTTAAAGTTTTTTTCATGGTAGATTTTCTATTGTCAGATGGCTTATTTATGAGAGACCTTGGCTCTTTTATTATTATCACTAGGAGGTTGTTTGAGAACTCGGATTGAAACGAAAATACCAGAAATATCATAAGGTGAGTTTATCAAAAGAGGTGAATAGTTGTTCTATTTAACGAATTTGATAAGTTCAGATTATGATGTTTATGGGATTTGCAGTCAATTCTTAGTTCTCGAACAGTCTCCTAGGAGGCTGTCCGAGAACTCGGATTGAAACGAAAATGCCAGAAATATCATAAGGTGAGCTTATCAAAATAGGCGAATAGTTGTTCTATTTAACGAATTTGATAAGTTCAGATTATGATGTTTATGGGATTTGCAGTCAATTCTTAGTTCTCGGACAGCCTCCTAGCTATAATAAATTCAGCGAATGTGAGGCGTGCTTCTGCAATGACTTTATCACCTTCTGTCCATGTTTTTGTCTCAGGCGTTATGGTGCGGATTTGATAAATTGTTCCAGGGATTTCCTTGGATAAAGTAAAGATATAATATTTATTAAGATAGTCGCCATATCGTTTACTATTTTTATCATCGGCATAGGGTTGAAATGTATATTGAATGCCTTTGATTTTTTTCCCTTGATAATTGATTTCGACTTCTTTTTTAGGAGGGTTTTTTGCCATAGCCCAACGAATGCGACGCTGAAAATGTCGCCACGACCCTTTTGTCTTCCGCTCTAGGTCATGTATATCCCATTCGAGAAAAAGCATAAATATACCATTGCCTAGCATATTAGTACGATTAGAGAATGGTTTGTTATTTTTCTTGGTGAAAAAGAAATACTTTTGATCAGTGCGAAAATTATTGCGAATATTTGTAATATCAATTCTTGCTGTATCTTTTATGATTTTTTCGCCATGTTTGCTAATAAAGATATAGTTTAAACTTCCTTCTTTTTTTATATTTTTCATGTGTGGGCTATCAAATAAATCATTATTGATATCGGAGAAACCTTTTTCAGCCATGATAGGGAGGCTTAAAATGCTTGCCATTAGAAATACAAGGCAAGTTAATAAACTCTTGTATAGGTAAGAAGTGTTTAGCTTAAGGTGAAAATGAGTTTTTACCATAGTTTTAAAGTACTGCTACTGAGTTTAGTTTTTCTTGTGTTTGTGAAAAGGTGTGATCTGTTTTTAACCCATGCCATAGGCTAGACATTAGTGTATCTACATGATTAACCAATGGTTTTTCTATTATGCCATCAAGTCTTAATTGAATTAAGCGTATTGCACTTCCAAAAATTAATGCTGTGGTAACCCATGTATCTGTACCTTTAAGGCTACCATTTTCAATGGCTTTAGCGGTGATTTCTCTGATTTTAATAAAAGGAAGCGCGTCACACATAAGAGGCTCATTGGGGATGAAGTCTGTGTGTTTTGCATGAAAAATAAAAGAAATAATCTGCTGATGTGTTTCGGTGTGTTCAAAAAGCTGTTTAATGATTTCTTCGAGCTGCTCAATAGGGGAGTCAAATTCTTTTGTGACACCATCAATTAATTCATCAACTTCATTCAGAATATGGATATAGAGTGCTTTCGCGATACCTTCTTTGCCGCCGAAGTGCCTGTATATTGAGCCAATACTGACATCTGCTTTTTTTTGTACTTCGTGAATTGAGACCATGTGATAGCCTTTTTCAACAAAAAGGTCTAATGCTGCTGTTAATATTTTGCAATCTATGGGTTCAGGTGATGGTGCATCTTTTTTTAAATATGGCATATTTTAAGTATTAATTTTGACAGTTACAATATTAAAGGTTGACAAAAATGAACATTCATTCTATTTTCGTTATTGTTAATGATACTAGCATTAAACTTCTTATCAAACTGTTTTTTTTAAGATAAGTCAAGTTTAAATCAACTTTTTATAAAACCTGAATCCGTGAGCCCAATGCGGATAGCAGAGGATAAGATATTGGTTTAGCACGGAATATTAAAAAATATCAGCTTCACCCTTAGGTTAAGTGGGTATTTTTTAAACCCGTTATGAATCAATGGCTTATTCGCTGTGCCGTAGTGGACTCACGGATTCAGGTAAAATCTAAAGTAGTTAAATATTTAAAAACTAAGGAGAATAATATGAAAGCAAAAGCAGCCGTAGCATGGGAAGCTAAAAAACCACTGTCAATTGAGATGGTGGATGTTATGGGGCCAAAAGAAGGTGAGGTTCTATTAAAAGTTATTGCTTCAGGAGTTTGTCATACTGATGCATTTACACTCTCGGGAGATGATCCTGAAGGTTCTTTCCCTTGTATTTTAGGCCATGAAGGGGGGTGTGAAGTTGTTGAAT
>JALSLS010000237.1 GCA_026988195.1 Methylomonas sp. | reverse complement strand
AATAATATGAGCATTAGGGGAGTCAGCTAGTAAGGCAAGGCTGAGTTCAATTAATAATTCAGTATCAGGCCTAGGGATTAAAACCTCTGAACTTACTTTAAAATCCCTAGACCAAAATTCTTTACTACCCGTCAGGTAAGCTATCGGGGTGCCTTGCTGGCGCAACTCTAAAAGCGTTGCGAATTGAGTGTGCTGTTGTTCTGATAACTGTTTTTCTGGCCAAGCTCTAAGATGAGAGCGGGGTTTATCCAATACATGACAGAGTAAGACTTCTGCATCAAGCCATGCAGAGTCGGATGATTCAGTTAGGCTTGTTGCGGCTTGTTGTAAAGTGTTTTGAATGTCAATCATTACCTAATTGGGTCAGTAAATCTGCCTGATGTTCGTTAATTAAAGGGTTAATAACGTGTTCTAGGCCACCTTGCATGATTTCATCTAATTTATAAAGCGTTAAATTAATTCGATGGTCAGTTAGTCGGCCTTGTGGATAGTTATATGTTCTAATTCGTTCCGAGCGATCCCCTGATCCAACTTGTGATTTTCTTTCTTCAGATTGCTCTGCATGTTGCTTGTCTTGTTCTGCTGTTAGCAAGCGCGACTGTAAAAGAGACATGGCACGAGCTCTGTTTTTATGTTGTGAACGTTCATCTTGGCATTCGACAACAACACCTGTTGGTAAATGGGTGAGTCGAATGGCTGAGTCTGTTTTATTAACATGTTGACCACCTGAGCCAGATGCCCTAAAGGTATCTACACGCAAATCGGATGATTTTATTTCATATTCATCAAGGCTTTCAACCTCGGGCATAATGGCAATGGTGCAGGCGGAGGTGTGAACTCTACCTTGAGATTCCGTTTCAGGGACGCGTTGCACACGGTGAACGCCTGATTCAAACTTGAGTTGAGAGAAAACATCTTGTCCACTAATGCGTAAGATAATTTCTTTGTAGCCACCATGATCACCACGGTTTTCGGTGATTATTTCAGTTTTCCAACCTTGCTTTTCAGCAAATCGTTGGTACATTTTTGCTAAGTCCCCAGAAAAAATAGAGGCTTCATCGCCCCCTGTTCCCGCTCTAACTTCTAAAAATATATTTCTATTATCGTTAGGGTCTTTGGGGAGTAATAATATTTGTAGCTGGTGTTGTAATTGTAGCTTCTTTTCTTCAGTTTCCTGTAGCTCTTCTTTAGCCATTTCACGTAACTCAGGGTCTGAGTCTTTAGTCATTTCCAAGGCGGCATCAAGGTCATCTTGATTTTCTTTGTAATCATTATAGCAACTTACAATCGGGTCTATTTGGGCGTATTCTTGGCTGAGTGAGCGGAACTTATTTTGGTCGCTTTGTACTTCAGGTTGGGATAGTAGCGCTGCAATTTCTTCAAAGCGTTCGCTAAGATTTTCAAGTTTGGTTTGGATTGATACTTTCATTTATTAAATAACTAGCTTATGGGGTAGCCACGTTTAACGTGGGTGAGTACGGTGCTATATTTTGCATGTCCGTGGCTTGTAAATTCAGTTGGGGCGAGGGTTTGATTGCCCAGCATTTTAGCAGGGGGGATTTGTTGCCTCCCTCCCTTAGGGTAATTTAAATATTTCTCTGGCAGCCGCGATAAGGTCGTGTCTGTCATTTTCTCCCGCTAATCTAATTTGACTGCTGGGGGTGTGGATTAGTTTATTGGTCAAGGTGTGAGCTAAAAGGTTTAAAACTTCTTCCGCATCACGACCGTTATTTAGTTGAGATATGGCTTTATCAAGTGCTTGATCGCGGGATAAAGTGGCTTGTTGACGATAATCTTTAATAACAGTTTGAGCCCCTTGTGAGCGCATCCAGGATAAGAAATGCTCAACTTGAGTGTCAATAATCTCTTCCGCTTGTTCGGCTGCCTTGCGCCGTGAGTCCATATTTTGGTCAATGGTATTTTGCAAGTCATCAACAGTATATAGATAAACATCTTTGAGTTGGGCAACTTCTGCTTCAATATCTCGAGGAACAGCGAGATCAACCATAAACATAGGTTTGTGCTTGCGTTTTTTTATGGCACTTTCAACTCGGCCTTTGCCTAAAATAGGTAATTGACTTGCTGTTGACGAAACCACGATGTCGGCCTCAGCTAAATGATCAGGGAGTTCAGATAAAGCAATAGCGTAACCATTAAACTGAGCTGCCAAGGCGTGAGCTTTGTCGTAAGTTCTATTGGCAATAATAATACGGCCTATATTATTTTGATATAAGTGCCTAGCGGTTAACTCAATAGTTTCACCTGCGCCAATCAAAAGAGCTGTCTGGTCGCTTAGTGAATTGAAAATTTGTTGTGAAAGTTGTACGGCTGCAAAGGCTACCGATACTGGGCTAGATCCAATAGCCGTATCTGTACGTACTTTTTTTGCTGCCGAAAAGGTGTGGTGAAAGAGTCTGCCTAAATGCTTACCTAATGTCCCTGCGTCATAGGCTGCCTGGTAGGCCGTTTTCATTTGACCTAAAATTTGTGGCTCGCCCAATACCATGGAGTCTAAGCCACAAGCAACGCGAAACATATGGCGAATTGATTGATTGTCGGTATGGCTGTATAGGTAAGGGGTAAATTCTTTTTGGGTGATTTTTTTGGTGTCTGAAATCCACTCAATGAGTGAGTGGATGTTATCGTTTTGGGATTGGTAATAAAACTCTGTTCTATTGCAGGTAGACAAGATGGCAGCGCCATTAATAGATTGGTTATTACAGAGTGCTTTTAGGGCGGCCGCAAGTGAGTCTGCAGGAAATGCTAGGCGCTCACGAATAGCAACAGGCGCTGTATTATAATTTATCCCGACGGCTAGAAGTGTCATTGAGTATGGCTAAAAGCAACAGTAAAACCACATATTCTAAAAGAATATACTAATTTTATCCAAATAGAATAAATTCCTAGGCTAATTTAGTGTCATTTTCTGCTACTCTATATGAATGTTTAATCAAGTGAAATAGGGAGAGTCCGTGTTAATTATTAAATTGATGGGTGGCATAATTTTTTTGGGGTTAGCCGGCTGTGCCGCTGCTCCTGATAAGGGAGTTGGTGATCCAGTTGCAGTGGAGGCCATGAGTCCTGATGATGAAAAGACTGAAAAATTGACAGCAATTTCCCCTGAGGTTATGTATTTATTAATGACGGCAGAAATTGCAGGACAGAGGAATCGTTATGGGGTTGCTCTTGATGGTTATTTGGAAGCTGCCAAGCGGGTTGATGATGTCAGGGTGGCAGAAAGAGCGGCAAAAATAGGCTTGTTTTTAAAGGATACTGAAAAAACAACGGAAGCTGTGTCTTTGTGGCTAGATCAGGACGGTCATAATTTAACGGCAAGAAAGATAGCGGTATTGTCGGCTTTGAAGGGAAATGATAAAGCATTGGCTGTTGAGCATTTAAATAAAATGTTGCTTAATGATCCTGCTGGGTTTGAAGGAACGCTACTTGAATTGGCCGGTTTGTTGGGCAAACAAGGACGAGCTGATTTTATTTATAATGTTTTGGAGGGTGTTGCAGAAAAACATCCAGATCAAGCGGTAGTGTTTTTTGTGCAAGCCATGTTATCTGGCCAGTTAAATAAGACAGATATTGCAAGAGATAAAGTCAATAAAGCTCTCGAGATACAGCCCGAATGGGATAAGGCACTTGTCCTTAGTGCGCAACTGTTCGCTCAAAATGGGCAGTTTGAGTTAGCGCAGATTGATTTAGAGAAAATTTTAACAAAATCACCGGATAATAATAAAGTAAGGAAAATGTTGGGGCAGGTTTTGATGAAAAACAATGCCTTAGATCAAGCTGAAGCAATATATAAAAAGGTATTGAAAACAGAAGTAGAAGATGGTGAAAGTCAGTTGGCATTAGCTTTAATATATCTACAGCAGAAGAAAGAGCAGAGCGCAGTCTCATATTTAAAAAAACTAGTAAATAGGCGGGGTTGGGGAGCTCAAGCTAGCTTTTATTTGGGGCGTATCGCCTTTAAAAATGAACAGTATGACCAGGCTATAACATGGTTTGATAAGGTGACGAAAGGACCTTATGTTTATGAAGCGTCGATGGCGGCTGTTTCAGTTTTATTAGAGAAAAATGATTTTTCAACGATTGAGTCGCGACTGGCGGTCTTGCTTGACCAATTTCCTCTAAAGCAGATTAATATTTTATTGTTAAAGGCGGAGGTATATACACGACAAAAAAAATATCAAGCAGCTTTTGATGCGTTAAGTGAGGGCTTGGTTGATTTTCCTGGACATCGAGATTTATTATATGGACGGGCTCTTGTCGCTGAAAAATTAAATAGACTGGATTTACTTGAGGCTGATTTAAAACAGATATTGTTAAAGGATCCAAAGGATGTGGCTGTTTTAAATGCATTGGGGTATACCTTGGTTGATAGGACTGAGCGCTACCAAGAGGCGGAAGAATATTTGCTGAAAGCGTTACAGCTCAGTCCTGATAATGCCTTAATTATGGATAGTGTAGGATGGCTACGGTTTAAGCAGGGGCGGCCTGAAGCGGCTTTATTGTTATTAAGGTCCGCGTATGAAATACATGCACAAAATGAAATTGCGGTACATTTAGCTGAAGTGCTTCGTGTGCTGGGTAATTTTGTTGAAGCTGAGAGCTTGATTGAAAGGGCTCTGAAAAAAACACCAAATGATGAGTATCTTTTAAAATACAAACAGCGCTTTCCCAATAATCAATAATGATTAAATATTGCTCTATAGTTATGTTGCTGGTGATGACGTCATGTGCAAGTGTGCCAGAAAACCAGAGAAACAAATTTAATCTATCTGGTCGAAAGGGTCTGTATGAAAAAACAAAATGGTCATTTTTAGGGCGAATAGCAATAATAGATAAAAATAATGCGGTTTCTGCAAATATAGTGTGGGAACATGAGAGTGAAAGTGACGCTATTGAGTTGGCAGGCCTGTTTGGTCTGGGTAGAACGAAAATTGTGCTTACAGAGAGGCGTGTGGAGGTTAGTGCTGAAGGTAAGGTGTATGTAGAGACAGGCGAGGTTAACGATATTATCTCTGCCAAGTTGGGAGTTAAAGTTCCTTTCGAATCACTAAAGTACTGGGTTTTAGGTGTGGTTGATCCTGCTGCAAGTTATACACAGCAAGATTATGGATTTGACCAGCATGGGTGGAAAATTAGGTATTTACAGATGCAAGAATATAATAAAGCAGAGCTAATGCCACGGAAAATGAAAGTTGAGCGTGGTTCTGCAAAAATAAAATTAATAGTTAATCAATGGGATATATAGCAGTTTGGTAAAATGGCTTGCAATAAATAATCTACCCAAATTGAGCAGTGACAAGAAGACCAGCAAGGAGGGTAGGGCAACCAGCAACAAATAACCCAGCCACCTTACTGACTTTTTTATCGTTGCTCAAACCATCTCAATCGTTACGAAGCACACGGATGTGCAAGTGTCGCTCGAAGCAGGATGCTGGTTGCGACCGTAGCTGGCTATGCGCCTCTTGAGATAGTTTGATCGGAAACAAAAAATCTGCGCAACCTGGGTGGGTTATTTATTGCCAGTTGCCTAGGTTAATTATTGCAAATTGCCTAACGGCTTGATAGACAAAAATATGAAACAACAAGAAAAAGAGTGGGGGTGTCGATGGCCGGCACCCGCAAAATTAAATTTGATGTTAAGAATTACTGGGCGGCGTGAGGATGGATACCACTTGCTGCAAACGGTCTTTCAATTGACAGACTTGTGTGATTGGCTGACCTTCCATAAGGTTGATAGTGATAGAATTTACTTGGACTCACCTATACCAGGAGTGCCTGAAGCGTCAGATTTGACAATACGAGCCGCAAAATTATTGAGAAAGGAAACGGGCTGTCGTCAGGGCGTACGAATAGAGATTGAAAAGAACTTGCCTATGGGTGGGGGCTTGGGCGGTGGAAGTTCTGATGCAGCAACAACCTTGCTTGTGTTGAATCGTTTGTGGGGTTTGAACTTGTCAGAAAATAAACTAAGAGAATTGGGCTTGCAATTGGGGGCTGATGTCCCTGTTTTTGTCTATGGTTATGCGGCTTGGGCTGAGGGGGTTGGCGAAAAATTAGAGAAAATTGAGCCTGAGGAAAAGTGGGTGGTCATTATCAAGCCAGTGTGTCATGTTGACACAGGAGAAATATTTTCAGAAAAAGGTTTGACAAGAGGAAGTAAATCAATCAAAATAGCTGACTTTATTACAGGCGACCATCAAAACGATTGTTTAGATGTTGTTTGTGAGAAATACAAACCAGTAAAAGACGCTTTAACGGACTTGTCCGCCTATTCGGAGGCAAGGTTAACTGGGACGGGGGCTTGTGTATTTGCTCAGTTTGATTCAAAAGAATTGGCTGAAAATGCGTATCGTAAGCTTTCAGAACGTTGGCAGGTGTATTTGGCTCAGGGTCTAAATATTTCGCCGTTAAAAAATATGCTGGTTTAAATCAATTATTGGGCTGTCGCCAAGCGGTAAGGCACGGGGTTTTGATCTCCGCATACCCAGGTTCGAATCCTGGCAGCCCAGCCAATTTAATCTCCAATATAAAAATCAAGCGGAGTGCTTAAATGCAAGATACTTCTATGATGGTATTTTCTGGTAATGCTAATAGAGCCTTATCTGAAGGTATAGTGAGGAAGTTAAACATGCGCTTAGGCATGGCAACTGTCTCTCGATTTAGTGATGGGGAAATAACGGTAGAAATTGAGGAGAATGTAAGGGGGCGAGATGTATTTATTATTCAGCCAACCTGCTCTCCTGCTAACGAGCACTTAATGGAGTTGCTGGTGATGATTGACGCGCTAAAGAGGGCGTCAGCTTCGCGGATAACGGCCGTTATTCCTTATTATGGTTATGCTCGTCAGGATAGGCGTTCTCGTTCAGCGAGAGTACCAATTACTGCAAAATTAGTTGCAAATATGCTTGATACGGCGGGAGCTGATAGGGTCTTGACGGTTGATTTGCATGCAGATCAAATTCAAGGTTTTTTTGATATTCCTGTTGATAATGTTTATGCGTCACCTTTGTTGCTGGGTGATGTTTGGCGACAGAAGTATGAAAATGTAATAGTGGTATCCCCTGATGTGGGTGGTGTTGTTAGGGCTAGGGCTCTGGCAAAGCGGCTAGGTGATGCTGATTTGGCTATTATTGACAAAAGACGACCAAAGGCAAATGTTTCAGAGATTATGCATATTATCGGGGATGTGTCAGGGCGAACATGTGTGATGATTGACGATCTAGTTGATACTGCTGGTACCTTGTGTAGTGCTGCTAAGGCATTAAAAAAACAGGGGGCGGTAAGGGTTGTTGCGTATTGTACTCATCCTGTTTTGTCGGGGGCTGCGGCGGAAAATGTTAGAAACTCAGTGTTAGATGAGTTGATAGTCACAGACACAATACCGCTGAGTGATGAGTTGTTGTCAATTAAAAAGATAAGACAGTTAAGTGTTGCAGAAATGTTGGCCGAAACAATAAGGCGAATCACTGAGAGTGAGTCGGTGAGTTCGCTTTATGTTGATTAGGTTTTGGTTTGGTCGTATTTATATAGAATTGCTTGAAAGCAAGATTGGAGAAAAAGATGTCTAGTGTATTTGAATTTGTTGCTGAAAGTCGTGATTTATCGGGTAAGACTACAGCAAGAGCGTTACGTCGAAGTGGAAGTGTGCCGGCGGTAGTTTATGGTGGAGAGGTTTCTCCGCAGTCAGTGGTGTTGGATCATAATGATGTGATTAAGCATTTAGATCATGAGGCTGTTTATTCTCATGTTTTAGATTTGGCTGTTGATGGCAAAACTGAGAAAGTTATATTGAAAGCTATTCAGCGTCACCCTGCAAAGAATCAGATTATGCATATGGATTTTTTGCGTATTGATGAGACTCATTTGCTAAGAGTGCATGTCCCTCTTCATTTTATCAATGAGGATATTTGTGTCGGTGTGAAGGCGGGTGGGGTTGTTACTCATTCGATGGTTGATGTTGAGGTGAGTTGTTTGCCTGCCGTGTTGCCTGAATTTATCAGTGTTGACTTGGAAGCAGTTGAAATTGGTTCTGCTGTGCATTTGACAGATTTGGTATTGCCGACTGGTGTTGAGATTCCTGTTTTGGCACAAGGGCTTGATCATGATCTTCCTGTTGCTCAGGTTGTAAAAAATAAAGTGAAAGCTGAGGTTGAAGATGAAGGTTCGTCTGATGATGCTGAAGAGCCCACAGAAGAGAGTTAGTCGCTGTATGGTTAAGGCTTGAGATGATAAAGCTTATAGTTGGCCTTGGAAACCCAGGGTCAAAGTACGATAAAACCCGGCATAATGCTGGGTTTTTGTATTTAGATGACTTGGCGAGTGGGGCGAGTTGGTCAAACGAGGTAAGGTTTAACGGAGTTGTTGCGAGTTACCTTGCTGGAAGTAATAAGGTGATCTTGCTGAAACCTCAGGCATTTATGAACAGGAGTGGTTTGGCTGTTGGTTCTATCGCTAGGTATTACAAGATAAAGACTGAAGAGATTGTTGTTGTGCATGATGAGCTGGATCTGGAGCTTGGGGTTGTAAAGCTTAAGAAAGGCGGGGGGCATGCTGGGCATAATGGCTTAAGAGATATTATTGAAAAGCTGGGTGAAAAAGACTTCTATCGAATAAGGGTGGGAATTGGTCGTCCGGTAGCTGGGAAGAGCGTTGCTGATTATGTGCTATCAGCGTTTTCAAAGCAAGATCGAGGTGTTTTAGATGATTCTTTTGTGCGCCTAAATTCTCAGATTGATGCTCTTGTGGCGGGGGATGTGTCGCGCGTTATGAATAGCTTGAATAAGAAATAAAGTTACTGGAATAAATTTACTATACTTCGCGCTGTCACGGATGCGGAGTTTATAAGCTGCTGATTTTTGTCGATAACAAGGCGCTGAAACAGGCATATAGCAAGCTACGTAACTGTTTCGGCAACGCAGCTATTGGCAAAAACTCAGCGGTTAGAAATCCGCAGTCGTGACCGCGCGAAGTATAGGTAGTGTGGTAATAAGAAGTATGCAAATAAAGCGTTATGAAAAGAACTTTTTTTAAAAAAAGGTTGACTCATGGGTAGAGGTTGTTCATAATATGCAGTTCAGGAGGGGTTCCCGAGCGGCCAAAGGGATCAGACTGTAAATCTGACGGCTCAGCCTTCGGAGGTTCGAATCCTCCCCCCTCCACCATCTTTCCATTAGGAAAATGCGGGTGTAGTTCAGTGGTAGAACTCCAGCCTTCCAAGCTGATTATGTGGGTTCGATTCCCATCACCCGCTCCAATTCTAAAATATCGAGCGCTCATATAGCTCAGTCGGTAGAGCACTTCCTTGGTAAGGAAGAGGTCACCGGTTCAAATCCGGTTATGAGCTCCAGAATAGACTGGGGATGCTTGATTTCAAAATAGGTTCTGTTAAATAAAGATTGCAGTGGTGTGATTTATAAGATAGAATCATTAGTTCTTTACGGTTTCTGAATAGGTCAGTGGCTCAATTGGTAGAGCAGCGGTCTCCAAAACCGCAGGTTGTGGGTTCGAGTCCCTCCTGGCCTGCCATTCAGAAAGGTACTCAATAATTTTTTTCCAATTTTTCAAATGAATGCACAGGCAGAAGAAGCGTCAAATAGTTTTGATGTTGTAAAACATGGTTTGTCACTAATATTAGTGGTGGCTGGGGTCGCAGGCTTTTATTATTTCTCTGATGTAGCAGGGTTTACACTTTTATATAGAGTGATAGCGCTAGTGGCGATTATATTGGTTGCAGTAAGTATTATGTTTACCACAGCTGTAGGGCACAATATTTGGGAGTTTGCTCTAGAAGCAAAGCAGGAAGTCAGAAAGGTTGTCTGGCCAACAAGAGAAGAAACAGTAAGAACAACGCTTTTAGTGTTTGGAATGGTTTTTATTGTTGGGTTGATCTTGTGGCTTTTAGACTGGGGTCTATTGTCCATCGTTAAATCTTTAACCGGTCAAGGGAGTTAAGTAATGGCTCTTAGGTGGTATGTGATCCATGCTTATTCAAATTTTGAGAATAAGGTTAAGTTGGCTTTAGAGGAAAAGATAGAGCTAGAAGGGGTGCAAGATCATTTTGGAAAGATTTTGGTACCAACAGAAGAAGTTGTTGAGATGAGGATGGGGCAGCAACGCAAGAGTGAAAGAAAGTTTTTTCCTGGTTATGTTTTGGTTCAAATGGAATTGACGGATGAAACATGGCATTTGGTAAGAAATATACCAAGAGTTTTAGGGTTTATTGGTGGTACAACTGATAGGCCTGCGCCGATTTCAGATAAAGAAGCTGAAGCGATTTTGAATCGAGTAGAAGAGGGTGTGAATAAGCCAAGGCCGAAAGTTTTATTTGAGGTAGGTGAAACGATTCGAGTTATTGATGGGCCATTCAAAGATTTTAATGGCAACATTGAAGAAGTAAATTACGAGAAAAGTAGATTAAAAATTTCTGTTTTGATCTTTGGTAGATCAACTCCAGTTGAGTTGGAATTTGGTCAGGTAGAAAAATTATAAAATAGAATTAAAATGAATCCCTGCCCTCTTAATAAAAGGGCAGGGATTTTTGTATCTTGGGGAGCTGGAAAGCGTTTGCACCCGTTTGGAGAGTAAAATGGCGAAAAAAATACAAGCATATATTAAGTTGCAAGTAAAAGCAGGTGAAGCTAATCCTAGTCCCCCTGTCGGTCCTGCGTTGGGTCAGCATGGTGTGAATATCATGGAGTTTTGTAAAGCATTTAATGCAAAAACTGCTGATGTTGAAAAAGGTCTTCCAATTCCTGTTGTTATAACAGTTTATGCAGATAGAAGTTTTACTTTTATTACAAAAACACCTCCAGCATCAGTACTGTTAATGAAAGCTGCTGGAATTCCAAAAGGTAGTGGTACTCCTAATACTGTCAAAGTAGGAACAGTCACAAAAGCGCAGCTAGAAGAAATTGCAACAACAAAAATGCAAGATCTTAATGCGGCGGATATGGAAGCAGCTGTGAGAATTATAGCGGGTAGTGCGCGAAGCATGGGCCTGAATGTGGAGGGTCTATAGATGGCTAAGATATCTAAAAAAGCAAAATTGATTGCAGCTAAAGTTGATTCAAATAAACAATATTCAATTACAGAGAGTGTTTCTTTATTAAAGGAATTTGCCAATAAAAACTTTAATGAGTCTGTTGATGTTAGTGTTGTTTTGGGTGTAGACCCAAGAAAATCTGATCAAAATGTTCGTGGAGCCTCTGTTCTTCCACATGGAACGGGTAAAACTGTTCGTGTTGCTGTGTTTACACAGGGGCCAAATGCAGATGCAGCAAAAGAAGCAGGTGCGGATGTAATCGGTATGGAAGATTTGGCTGACCAAGTTAAGAAAGGTGAGATGGATTTTGATGTGGTTATTGCTTCTCCTGATGCAATGCGCGTTGTTGGTCAATTAGGGCAGATTTTAGGTCCAAGAGGTTTAATGCCTAACCCTAAAGTAGGAACGGTGACTCCTGATGTTGCAACTGCTGTAAAAAATGCAAAGTCTGGCCAAGTACGTTATCGTACAGAAAAAGGTGGGATTATCCATTGTTCAATTGGCAAGGTTTCATTTGATGAAGTTGCTCTTAAAGAGAATTTAGAATTCCTAATTGCTGATTTGAAAAAAGCAAAACCATCAGCTGCCAAAGGGGTGTATTTAAAGAAGATAGCTATTTCTTCAACGATGGGTCCTGGTTTAGTGATCGATCAAACTAGTATTGAAGTATAAAAAGAACTTTGGGTTGCTGGTTAACTAGCAACCGTCAAAGACCGTTGGTATTGAAAAATATAACCCGTAAAATTATTTATGGACCAACGTAGGCGGAAGTTTTACCAGTAAACTGGTGAGTGACCGTAAGGTGCATCTGAAGAGGTGTGTTTAATTAAATCTGGATGTAAGTCTGGATAAATTACCGGAGGTAATCTGTGGCATTAAACCTAGATAGCAAAAAGGTAGTTGTTGATGAAGTTGCTCAGTATGCTGCTAAAGCATTATCTGTAGTCGCGGCTGAATATCGTGGGTTAACGGTCTCTGAATTAACAGAGTTACGTAATACTGCGAGAGAAAATAACGTTTACTTGAGAGTTATTAAGAACTCTTTGGCAAAACGTGCAGTTGCAGGAACTGAATTTGAATGTATGCAAGAAGGTTTAAAAGGGCCTCTAATTCTTGCTTTTTCAATGGAAGCGCCAGGCGCAGCAGCAAGATTAATCAATGACTTTGCAAAGACCAATGAAAAATTGGTTCCTAAAGTAATTGGCTTTAATGGTCAATCACTTGATATATCTGAGTTAGCTCGTTTGGCAAGTATGCCAACACGCGACGAAGGTATTGCTTTGATTATGGCTGTTATGAAGGCGCCAGTAGGCAAATTAGTGCGTACTATAGCTGCTGTCAGAGATCAGAAGCAAGAAGCAGAAGCAGAAGCTGCATAAGCTTAATTAACCAGTTTAAAATCTATTATTTTAGAGGAATATCGTACAATGGCTATCTCACAAGAAGATATTTTAGAAGCAGTATCTAACATGACTGTTATGGAAATCGTTGACTTAATTTCAGCGATGGAAGAGAAATTTGGTGTAACAGCTGCTGTTGCTGCTGCTGCCCCTGCTGCAGGCGGTGATGCCGGTGCAGCTGCTGAACAAACTGAATTTGATGTTGTTATGACTTCATTCGGTGAAAAGAAAGTTGCTGTTATTAAGGCTGTGCGTGCTATTACAGGCCTAGGTCTTAAAGAAGCAAAAGCTGCGGTTGAAGGAGTACCAAGTACAGTGAAAGAGGGCGTAAGTAAAGCTGACGCTGAAGAAGTTGTAAAAACGCTTGAAGAAGCGGGCGCAAGTGCTGAAATCAAATAAATTTGATTGATAGAGGGCTTTGATTGTTTTCTTTATATTAAGCAATCAAAGTCTGGCAAAAGGAAGGGCTGATGGTAGAAATGTCATCGGCCTTTTACTGTTTGCAGTAAGTCATACCTAAACCACTCAGCCAGAGCTGGTTTTGGTCGTAATGTTAAACAATCCTTGATGAAAGGTATGGAAAATATGGCCTATTCTTTTACCGAAAAAAAACGTATTCGTAATAATTTTGGAAAAGCTGATGAGGTACTTGAGGTACCCTACTTATTAGCAACCCAAATAAACTCATATGCTGGTTTTTTACAAGACGGCATTCAACCTAAAAAAAGGTTGGAACGTGGCTTGCATGGAGCATTTTCTAGTGTGTTTCCTATTGTAAGCCACTCAGGCTATGCAGTGCTTGAATATGTTAAATATAGATTAGGTGAGCCTACTTTTGATGTAAGAGAATGTCAACAGCGTGGTGCTACATTTGCAGCGCCCCTAAGAGTACTCGTTCGTTTAGTTATATATGATAAAGATGCTCCGGTAACAGCTAAGGTTGTTAAGGATATACGCGAGCAAGAAGTTTACATGGGTGAGCTTCCATTAATGACTGAGAATGGTACTTTTGTAATTAATGGTACAGAAAGAGTTATCGTATCTCAATTACATAGATCCCCGGGTGTTTTCTTTGATCATGATAAAGGTAAAACACACTCCTCTGGGAAATTATTATTTAATGCCAGGGTTATTCCTTACCGTGGCTCTTGGTTAGATTTTGAATTTGACCACAAAGACGCTGTTTATGTAAGAATTGATAGGCGTCGTAAAATACCGGCAACCATTTTATTGCGTGCGCTAGGGTATGACAATGAAGACATGATAAAAATGTTCTTCGAAACAAATAAGTTCACTTTAGGGTCTGATAGTATTAAGTATCATATTATTCCTGAGCGTTTACGGGGGGAAATGACTGTATTTGATATTAAGTATGATGGTGAAGTAGTTGTTGAAGAAGGGCGTAGGGTAACGGCTAAACACATCAGGAAGATGAATAAAGCAAACATCTCTGAAATTGATGTGCCTAAAGAATATTTATATGGCAAGGTTTTAAGTCACAACATCGTTGATCAATCAACAGGTGAATTGATTGCAAATGTTAATGATGAGCTAACTGAAGAGTTGGTCCTGGCCTTGCTTGATGCAGGCGTAACTGATATCGAAGTGTTATATGTAAATGACCTTGATAGAGGGCCTTATATTTCAAATGCAATGAGGGCAGACTCTTCGACTAATAGATTGGAGGCCTTGGTTGAAATTTATCGGATGATGCGCCCAGGCGAGCCTCCAACAAAAGACTCAGCAGAAAATCTGTTTTCTAATCTATTTTTTACTTCAGATAGGTATGACCTGTCTGCAGTAGGGCGAATGAAGTTTAATCGTCGTTTAGGTCGTGAAGAAACCGAAGGTGAGGGAACCTTAAGCAAAGATGATATTGTTGATGTATTAAAAGAGCTTATTTCTATCCGTAATGGTAATGGTGTGGTGGATGATATTGATCACTTAGGTAATAGACGTGTACGTTCTGTTGGCGAAATGATTGAAAACCAATTTAGAGTAGGCTTGGTTCGTGTTGAACGTGCGGTTAGAGAAAGGTTGACACTAGCTGATTCTGAAGGCTATATGCCGCAAGAAATTATTAATGCTAAACCTGTTTCAGCTGCGGTTAAAGAATTTTTTGGCTCAAGTCAATTGTCACAGTTTATGGATCAGAATAATCCATTATCACAAGTGACTCATAAACGACGTGTTTCAGCATTGGGTCCTGGTGGTCTTGCCCGAGAGCGGGCAGGCTTTGAGGTGCGAGATGTACATACCACTCATTACGGTAGAGTTTGTCCAATTGAAACGCCTGAGGGGCCAAATATTGGTCTGATTAACTCGTTGTCAGTTTATGCGCGTACTAATTCCTATGGCTTTTTAGAAACACCTTATAGAAAAATTGAAAATGGAAAAGTGACTGATCAAGTTGATTACTTGTCAGCAATTGAAGAGGGTGATTTTGTAATTGCCCAGTCAAGTGTTCCTATCAATGAGCATGGCCGACTAGAGGAAGGCTTGGTGCCTGCTAGGCATAAAGACGAATTTACTTTGGCCTCATCAGAATCTGTGCAATATATGGATGTATCATCTAAACAGATTGTGTCAATAGCGGCATCTATTATTCCATTTTTAGAGCATGATGATGCGAACAGGGCATTAATGGGCTCAAACATGCAGCGTCAAGCTGTTCCTACACTGAGAGCTGAAAAGCCTTTGGTTGGAACGGGAATGGAACGTGTTGTGGCAAAAGATTCAGGCGTTTCGGTTGTTGCTAGGCGTGGTGGTATTATCGAAACAGTTGATGCGGCTCGTATTGTTGTTAAGGTGTCTGACAGTGAAACTATTGAAGGTGTGCCCAGTGTAGATATTTATAATCTCACTAAATATACCAGATCAAATCAGAATACTTGTATAAACCAAAAACCTCTAGTAATGCCTGGAGATATAGTTAATTTAGGGGATATTCTTGCAGATGGACCTTCAACAGATATTGGTGAGCTTGCGCTAGGGCAGAATATGCGAATCGCCTTTATGCCTTGGAATGGGTATAACTTTGAAGATTCAATCTTAGTCTCTGAACGAGTGGTAAAAGAAGATCGTTTTACCACTATTCATATTGAAGAAAAGACCTGTGTTGCACGTGAAACCAAACATAGTCCTGAAGAAATAACAGCAGATATTCCTAATGTAAGTGAAGACGCATTATCAAAACTTGATGAATCGGGTATTGTTTATGTGGGAGCTGAAGTTAAAGGTGGGGATATATTGGTTGGTAAAGTGACACCTAAAGGTGAAACTCAATTGACTCCTGAGGAAAAGCTTCTACGTGCAATTTTTGGTGAAAAAGCTGCGGACGTGAAAGATACTTCATTAAGGGTGCCAGGAAGTATTCGTGCAACTGTTATTGATGTTCAAGTGTTTACTCGTGATGGGGTAGGTAAAGATAAGCGTGCTTTGGAAATTGAAGAAGCCGAAATTAAGCGCTATAAAAAAGATCTTGATGACCAATTGAAAATAATTGAACTCGATATTTTTGATCGTATAGCAGTAATGTTGCTTGGGCAGAAAACCGAGACTGGTATTGCTGATATCAAGAAGGGCACAGAGTTAACTCAAGATATTTTAGATGGAGCGCTTAAATCTGATTGGTTAAAAATTAAAGTTCAAGATGAAGATATTAATGTTCAGCTTGAATCGGTAGCGGCTCAGATTGAACAGCAACGTAAAGAATTTGATGCTAGGTTTGAGTCAAAGCGTACAAAAATCACTATGGGTGATGATTTGGCGCCAGGTGTGCTTAAAATGGTTAAAGTTTATCTGGCTGTTAAAAAGCGCATTCAGCCTGGTGATAAAATGGCGGGTCGACATGGAAATAAAGGGGTTATTTCTCAAATTGTCCCTGTCGAAGATATGCCTTATACCGCTGATGGTAATCCAATAGATATATTGTTAAACCCATTAGGTGTTCCGTCAAGGATGAACGTGGGGCAGATTCTTGAGACTCATCTAGGGTGGGCTGCAAGTGGTTTAGGTGTGAAAATTGGAAAGATGCTTGAGGCACAGGCAAAGGTTGTTGAAATTCGCCAATTTCTAGATAAGATTTACAATCATAGTGGAAAGAAAGAAGATTTGGATTCATTTTCCGATCTAGAAATTCTGGAAATGGCTGGGAACTTAGTTCGTGGTGTTCCAATGGCGACTCCAGTATTTGATGGTGCTTCTGAGAAAGAGATTAAAGCCATGCTACGCTTAGCTGATTTGCCTGAAAGTGGCCAAATAACTTTATATGACGGCCTAACTGGAGAACCTTTTGAGCGTAAAATCACAGTAGGTTATATGTATATGTTGAAACTAAACCATTTAGTTGATGACAAAATGCATGCTAGATCAACAGGGCCATATAGTTTGGTAACCCAGCAGCCACTAGGTGGTAAAGCACAATTTGGGGGGCAGCGTTTTGGAGAAATGGAAGTGTGGGCACTTGAAGCATATGGTGCAGCATATACATTACAAGAAATGTTGACTGTGAAGTCGGATGATGTGAACGGTCGAACTAAAATGTATAAAAATATTGTTGATGGTAATCATACAATGGATCCAGGTATGCCTGAGTCATTTAATGTATTGATTAAAGAGATACGGTCATTGGCTGTAAATATTGAGTTAGAGTAGTCGCTCAATAAGTAGGACAGTATCTAGAGATTATTTATCAAAATGTTATTAAGTGTGAGCAGTTTGTAGCGAGTGCTATAGGCTGCTTATTTAAGATAGCTATAAATAATGGATTAATTTTACACGGAGTGCAAATGATTGTATTCAGTGAAAGCCAGGTAAAATAAAGAGGACAAGCTCTTGAAAGATTTAATGAATTTCCTAAAGCGTCAAGGTCGTACAGATGATTTTGATGGTATACGTATTGGTTTATCGTCACCTAATATGATCCGTTCTTGGTCATATGGAGAAGTGAAAAAGCCCGAAACAATTAACTATAGAACGTTTAAGCCAGAGCGTGATGGTTTGTTTTGTGCAAAGATTTTTGGTCCAGTCAGTGATTATGAATGTTTGTGTGGAAAATACAAAAGATTAAAGCATCGCGGTGTGATTTGTGAGAAATGTGGTGTTGAAGTTACTATCTCAAAAGTTAGACGGGAAAGAATGGGGCATATTGATTTAGCAAGCCCCGTTGCGCATATTTGGTTTTTAAAATCATTACCTTCAAGAATCGCATTGTTATTGGATATGACATTGCGAGGGATTGAGCGAGTGCTGTATTTTGAGTCTTTCGTCGTACTAGACCCTGGCATGACATCGCTGGAACGTGGTCAGCTGTTAACAGATGATGAGTTCTTGGATGCGGTTGAAGAGCACGGTGATGAGTTTGATGCCAAAATGGGTGCGGAAGCGGTTTTTGAGCTTTTAAAGTCGATTGATTTAAAAGAAGAAGTCAATATTCTTCGTGAGGAAATTAATTCCACTAATTCAGAAACTAAAATTAAAAAGTACTCTAAGCGTCTTAAGGTTATTGAGTCATTGGTAGCATCAAATAATCGTCCAGAATGGATGATTATGACTGTCTTACCTGTTTTACCTCCTGAGTTGCGCCCATTAGTACCTTTGGATGGTGGGCGATTTGCAACTTCTGATTTAAACGATTTGTATCGTAGAGTTATCAATAGAAATAATCGTTTAAGACGCTTATTGGATCTGAATGCTCCTGATATTATTGTGCGTAATGAAAAGCGTATGTTACAAGAGTCTGTCGATGCTTTGTTAGATAATGGGCGCCGTGGTAGAGCCATTACCGGTACAAATAGAAGGCCTTTGAAATCATTAGCCGATATGATCAAAGGTAAGCAGGGACGTTTTAGACAGAATTTATTAGGGAAGCGAGTTGATTATTCAGGTCGTTCAGTCATTGTAGTTGGGCCAACATTGAAATTGCATCAATGCGGATTGCCTAAAAAAATGGCATTAGAGTTATTCAAACCATTTATCTTTAGTAAGTTGCAGTTTAGAGGATTGGCAACAACCATTAAAGCTGCCAAGAAAATGGTTGAAAGAGAAGGTACTGAAGTCTGGGATATACTTGAAGAAGTTATCCGTGAGCACCCCATTATGTTAAACCGTGCACCAACATTGCATAGATTAGGTATTCAAGCGTTTGAACCTACATTAATTGAAGGTAAGGCAATTCAGCTGCATCCTTTAGTCTGTAGTGCTTTTAATGCTGACTTTGACGGTGACCAAATGGCCGTTCATGTTCCTTTATCAATTGAGGCGCAGCTTGAAGCCAGAATTTTGATGATGGCAACAAATAATATTCTATCCCCAGCGAATGGCGAGCCGGTCATTAACCCATCTCAAGATGTTGTTATTGGTCTGTATTATATAACACGTGAAAAAATTAATGCTAAGGGTGAGGGGAGTGTCTTTGTTGATCTTGATGAGGTTAATAAAGCGTTAGATAGTAAGTCGGTTGAGTTGCAAACTAAAATCCAGCTTCGAGTATCAGAAACGATAATCGCTGATGATGGAGAAGAAGTAGTAGCGGTTAAAAGGCGTGAAACAACAGTAGGGCGAGCTCTGTTATGGGCAATTGTACCTGAAGGAATGCCTTTTGATGTTGTTAATGTGGATATGACTAAAAAGAATATCTCAAAATTAATCAATTACAGCTATCGCCATTTAGGGAATAAAAAAACAGTCATGTTAGCTGATAAAATCATGTATTTAGGTTTTAAATATGCAACTCGATCAGGTGTGTCAGTTGGTATTGAGGATATGGAAATACCTGAAAAGAAGCAGGGTATTCTCGACGCGGCAGAGGCAGAAGTTACAGAAATTCAGGGGCAGTATGCTTCAGGCTTGGTAACTGATGGTGAGCGATACAATAAAGTCGTTGATATTTGGTCTCATGCGAACGAACAAGTTGCAAAAGCCATGATGGAAGGGTTGGGTGAGGATGAGGCTGTTAATGCTGCAGGTGATACCGTAATGGAGAAGTCATTTAACTCTGTCTTTATGATGGCTGAATCAGGAGCTAGGGGTTCGGCGGCACAGATTCGTCAGCTTGCGGGTATGCGTGGGTTGATGGCTAAGCCCGATGGGTCAATTATTGAAACGCCGATTACAGCAAACTTCCGTGAAGGGTTGGATGTTCTGCAGTACTTTATATCAACGCATGGGGCACGGAAAGGTCTTGCAGATACAGCACTGAAAACAGCTAACTCAGGTTATTTGACGCGTAGGTTGGTTGATGTTGCACAGGATTTAGTTGTTTTAATACAGGACTGTGGATCGACAAATGGCCTGACCATGACTCCCGTTATTGAAGGTGGTGATGTTGTCGAGTCTTTGTCTGCTCGTGTGCTCGGTCGAGTGGTTGTTCATGACGTGCTTAGACAGAAAGATGATCAGATTATAATTCCAAGCGGGACAATGATTGATGAGTCTATGGTTTCCCTATTAGAAGATAATAATGTAGATAGCCTGTTGGTTCGCTCAATTATTACCTGTGATGCGCGTCATGGGGTATGTGCCAAGTGTTATGGTCGTGACTTAGGGCGCGGGCATCTGGTTAATATTGGTGAGGCAGTTGGGGTTGTAGCTGCTCAGTCAATTGGTGAGCCAGGAACACAGTTAACAATGCGTACCTTTCATATTGGTGGGGCGGCATCTAGATCAGTTGCAATCAGTAATGTTCAGGTTAAGTCGGCAGGTACTATTAGGCTGA
Organism: Methylomonas sp.; assembly: GCA_026988195.1. Lineage (GTDB taxonomy): Bacteria > Pseudomonadota > Gammaproteobacteria > Methylococcales > Methylomonadaceae > QPIN01. The sequence goes on along the minus strand of JALSLS010000237.1, from coordinate 36,499 downwards.
ATAATTTAAAAACGGTAAAAGATAAAGACTCGCACCTTGTTGCGGTTTCCCGTTCTGGTGAGGTGGGTGTTGTTGATGCTTATGGAAGAGAGCGTGAGCGTTATAAAATACCTTATGGTGCGGTATTGACTGTAGCTGAGGGTGGCTCGGTAAATGCGGGTGACATTATTGTTACTTGGGATCCACATACGCACCCAGTGGTAACCGAGGTGAATGGTTTTGTTCAGCTTATTGATTTTGTCGATGGAGTTACTGTTCAAGAGCATTTAGATGAAGTAACAGGTTTAACTTCACGAGTGGTGACTGATCCTAAGCAGAGAAGTGCTGCAGGTAAGGAGCTAAGGCCGATGGTCAGATTGCTTGATAGTGAAGGGGAGGGGATTCATTTATCTGGAACAGAAATTCCGGCACAGTACTTCCTACCGGCTGGGGCGATTGCAGAAATTAAAGATGGCGGTGAGGTAAGGGTTGGTGATGTGTTGGCTAGGATACCTCAAGAGTCAAGTAAAACCAGGGATATTACGGGTGGTTTACCTCGTGTTGCAGATTTATTTGAAGCGCGCAAAACTAAGGATCCTGCGATTTTAGCGGAAGCTACGGGTATGGTTTCTTTTGGTAAAGAGACAAAAGGGAAGCAGCGTGTGGTTATCACTGATGGTGATGGTGAGCAGTATGAAACATTGATTCCAAAATGGCGTCATATTACTGTTTTCGAAGGGGAGTTTGTTGAAAAGGGTGAAACAATAGCTGAAGGCGAGTTAACTCCGCATGATATTCTGAGGTTAAGGGGGGTTGAGGAGCTCGCTGACTATTTGGTTAAAGAGATTCAGGATGTGTACCGTTTACAGGGTGTTGGTATTAATGATAAGCATATTGAGGCTATTATTAGGCAAATGCTTAGAAAGGTTGATATTACAGCGTCAGGTGGAACAGACTTTGTTAAAGGTGAGCAGGTTGAAAGAACCTATCTTAATGAAGTGAATGCTCAGATGGAAAAGGATGGTAAAATACCGGCCAGTTTTGAACCTGTTCTATTAGGTATTACCAAGGCTTCATTGGCGACTGAGTCATTTGTATCGGCGGCATCATTCCAGGAAACAACAAGAGTGTTAACAGATGCGGCAGTACGCGGAATAAGTGATGGCTTAAATGGACTTAAAGAGAATGTCATTGTGGGTCGTTTAATCCCTGCAGGAACAGGGCTAGCATATCATGAGCTGAGAAAAAAGAGGTTGCAGGGTAAGGCTTCAAAAGCTGCACCTGTTGAGGCTGGAGTGGTTGATGCTAGTGATGTTGAAGAAGCGCTAAAGCAGGCTTTAAATACTGAAGAGGGTTAATAGTAAAAAAAGACTTGACCTTGCTGGCGTGTTAAAGTTAAGATATTCGGCTCACATGAGCTAAGAGCCAGGCCAGTGTTGAATAGATGCTAAGAGCCACTGCATTTATATGTGGTTCTTTTTATTATTTGGTAATTAATATTTGTATATCGGAGTAAGTAGATATGGCAACGATCAACCAGTTGGTTCGTAAGCCTCGTGCTAAAAAAGTAGAAAAAAGTAAGGTTCCTGCGTTGAAGGCTTGTCCTCAAAGGCGTGGGGTTTGTACTCGTGTTTATACGACTACGCCTAAAAAACCAAACTCAGCAATGCGTAAAGTTGCAAGGGTTCGATTGACTAGTGGTTACGAGGTAAGTAGCTATATTGGCGGTGAAGGTCACAACTTACAAGAGCATTCCGTGGTCTTGATTCGTGGTGGAAGGGTTAAAGATTTACCTGGTGTGCGTTACCACGTTGTTCGAGGAAGTCTTGATACTTCTGGTGTTGACGGTAGGAAAGCAGGCCGTTCAAAATACGGCACTAAAAAGCCTAAGTCATAAAGGAGAATTAAGAAATGTCTAGAAGAAGAGCGGCGATAAAACGAAGTGTAATCCCTGATCCAAGATTTGGAAGTGAATTACTGACTAAGTTTATGAACTTACTAATGTATAGTGGTAAAAAGTCAGTGGCTGAAGGTATTGTGTACGGTGCTTTGGATGTGATTACTACAAAAGGTCACGAAGACCCATTGGAAGTGTTATCAAAAGCATTGGAAAATGTTCAGCCACGGGTCGAAGTTAAGTCTCGACGTGTTGGTGGTGCAACTTACCAAGTGCCAGTTGAGGTTCGTCCGGCAAGGCGTGTGGCATTGGCAATGAGATGGTTAATAGATGCAGCTCGCAAGCGAAATGAAAGAACAATGTCTGCGAAGTTAGCTGGTGAATTATTGGATGCATTTGAAGGTCGCGGTGCGGCAAACAAAAAACGTGAAGACGTTCACAAGATGGCTGATGCAAATAAAGCGTTCTCTCATTATCGTTGGTAAATTGTACGCTGTAAAAAAGGAATATTGTTGTGGCTCGAGAGACATCAATTGATCGTTATAGAAATATAGGGATTATGGCGCATATAGATGCCGGCAAGACGACCACAACGGAAAGGATTTTGTATTACACTGGAGTGTCTCATAAGATTGGTGAGGTTCATGATGGTGCTGCAACAATGGATTGGATGGAGCAGGAGCAGGAGAGGGGGATAACAATAACCTCTGCTGCAACTACATGTTTTTGGTCGGGTATGAGGAAGCAATACCCTCAGCATCGAATTAATATAATTGATACGCCAGGGCATGTGGACTTTACCATTGAGGTCGAACGTTCGTTGCGTGTACTTGATGGTGCTTGTGCAGTCTTTTGTGCTGTTGGTGGTGTTGAGCCACAATCAGAGACGGTTTGGCGTCAAGCGAATAAGTACAGTGTTCCACGAGTTGTTTTTGTGAATAAGATGGATCGCTCTGGTGCGGACTTTATTCGGGTAATTGCTCAAATAAAAGAAAGATTAAACGCTTTTCCAGTTGCTATTCAGTTGCCAATAGGTGTGGAGGATTCGTTTGAGGGGGTTGTAGACCTTGTTAAAATGAAAGCGATCTATTGGGAAGAAGGGAATGTAGGGGTGGCTTTTGAAGAAAAAGCTATTCCGGCTAATATGGTAGATCTTGCTGAAGAATGGCGAGAAAAAATGTTAGAAATTGCTGTTGATGGAAGTGACGAGTTGATGGAAAAGTACCTTGAAGAAGGTGATTTGACAGAGGCTGAAATTAAAGCAGGGATTAGGGTTCAAGTTTTAAAAAATGAAATTGTTCCTGTGTTGTGTGGTTCGGCATTTAAGAATAAAGGTGTTCAATCCTTGTTAGATGCAGTGGTTGATTATTTGCCTTCCCCTAAGGATGTTGGGTCGGTAAGCGGAATAGCTGAGTCAGAAGGTCAATTGAGACATGCTGATGATGATGAGCCTTTTTCGGCTTTGGCTTTTAAAATAGCAACAGACCCATTTGTGGGTTCGCTGGCTTTTTTTAGAGTTTATTCGGGAGTTTTACAGTCTGGCAGTGTTGTATTTAACGCTTCAAAAGGTAAGCGGGAGCGAGTTGGGCGGATTGTTCAAATGCATGCTAATAGTCGGGAAGAGGTTCGAGAAGTAAGGGCTGGTGATATAGCGGCAGCTATCGGGTTGAAGTTGGTAACAACGGGTGATACCTTGAGCGACTTAAAAAGCCCTATTATCTTGGAAAAGATGGAGTTTCCTGAGCCTGTTATTTCAATTGCAGTAGAGCCAAAGACAATGGCTGATCAGGATAAAATGGCATTAGGCTTCGAAAGGTTGGCTCAAGAAGACCCGTCATTTATAGTTATTGCAGATGAAGATTCAGGACAGACCATTATTTCTGGAATGGGTGAGTTGCATTTAGAAATAATTGTGGATCGCTTAAAAAGAGAGTTTGGTGTTGAGGCGAATGTAGGTGACCCTCAAGTTGCATATCGTGAATCAATTGCTAAAACGATAGAGTGTGAAGGAAAGTTTATTAAAGAAATGGGTGGGCGTGGTCAATATGGACATGTTTGCTTAAAGCTGGAACCTATGGAAAGGGGGTCAGGTTATGAATTTGTTAATAAGATTGCAGGTGATGCGGTACCAAAGGAGTATATTCCTGCAATTGATAAGGGAATACAAGATCAAATGGAGAGTGGCGTGGTAGCCGGTTTTCCAGTTGTAGATGTAAAAGTTACTTTGTTCGATGGGTCATATCATGATGTCGATTCGAATGAAATGGCTTTCAAAATAGCAGGATCTATAGCTTTCAGGGATGGAACGATAACTGCAAATCCTGTGTTACTTGAACCTTTAATGAAGGTTGAGGTGGTTACTCCCCAAGATTATTTGGGGGATGTTGTTGGCGATATTAATAGGCGTCGCGGATGTGTGCTAGGGATGGATGACTCTCCAGCAGGGACGACGATAGAGAGCGAAGTTCCACTGGCAGAAATGTTTGGTTATGCAACTGATTTACGCTCAGCAACACAGGGGCGAGCAACATACAGTATGCAGTTTGAAAAATATGGCGAAGCACCTGCAAAAATTGCGGAAGCTATTGTAAAAAAAGTTTTATAAAAAATTTATAAAGTTAAAAGACTAAAGGTAATGACTCATGGCTAAAGAAAAATTTGAAAGAAATAAACCCCATGTAAACGTTGGTACAATCGGACACGTGGATCATGGTAAAACAACATTGACAGCAGCTTTAACAAAAGTAATGGCTGAGGCAATGGGTGGGGAAGTTAAGGCATTTGATGAGATTGATAATGCTCCTGAAGAAAGAGAGCGTGGTATTACAATCGCTACTTCACACGTAGAATATGAATCGGAAACCCGTCATTATGCGCATGTTGACTGTCCAGGTCACGCCGATTATGTAAAAAATATGATTACTGGTGCTGCTCAAATGGATGGTGCGATTTTGGTGTGTGGAGCAACTGATGGTCCAATGCCTCAAACACGCGAACATATCTTGCTATCAAGACAAGTTGGTGTTCCATATGTCGTTGTTTACTTGAACAAAGCTGATATTCTTGCTGAAGATTGTGGTGGTCTGCATACTGAAGAGTATGACGAAATGATTGAATTGGTTGAGATGGAGTTACGTGAGTTATTAGACCAGTATGAATTTCCTGGTGATGATACTCCAATTGTCGTTGGTTCAGCATTGAAGGCGCTGGAAGGTGATACATCTGAAGTGGGCGTTCCTTCTGTGCTTAAATTAGTTGAAGCACTAGACACTTATATTCCTCTTCCTGAGCGTGCTATTGATGGTGCTTTTATTATGCCTGTTGAAGATGTATTCTCAATTTCAGGTCGTGGAACAGTTGTAACCGGTCGTATTGAGCGTGGTGTTGTTAAGGTCGGTGAAGAGTTAGAGATCATTGGTATTAAAGATACAGCTAAAACAACATGTACTGGTGTTGAGATGTTCCGTAAATTACTAGATCAAGGTGAAGCGGGCGATAATGTTGGTGTTTTATTGCGTGGAACGAAGCGTGAAGAGGTTGAGCGTGGTCAAGTGTTGGCACATCCTGGATCTGTAAACCCGCATTCAAAATTTAAAGCTGAAATTTATGTTTTATCTAAAGATGAGGGTGGTCGTCACACTCCTTTCTTTAATGGGTATCGTCCACAGTTTTACTTTAGAACAACTGATATTACTGGTGCCGTAGAGCTTCAGGATGGTGTTGAAATGGTAATGCCGGGTGATAACGTAACTGTTGAAGTAACTTTGATCAATCCAATTGCGATGGAAGAAGGTTTACGTTTCGCAGTACGTGAAGGTGGTCGCACAGTTGGTGCGGGTGTTGTTGCTTCAATCGTTGAGTAAAATAAATGTCAAATCAAACTATCAGGATTCGCCTTAAAGCTTTTGATCATAAATTAATCGATCAGTCAGCTGGTGAGATAGTAGAGACAGCAAAAAGAACGGGTGCCCAAGTCAAGGGCCCCATTCCGTTGCCTACTAAAAAAGAAAGATTCACTATATTGATATCTCCGCATGTAAATAAAGATGCACGAGATCAGTATGAGTTAAGAACATATAAGAGGTTGCTTGATATTGTTGAGCCCACTGATAAAACCGTAGATGCATTGATGAAAATTGATCTTGCAGCTGGGGTCGATGTTCAAATTAAATTAAAATAAAATACTCGTAAGGGTATTTGTAAGTACGAGGAATTGACAGATGTCAATAGGTCTTATTGGTCGTAAATGTGGTATGACCCGAGTTTTTACTGAAGATGGTGTTTCAGTACCGGTAACAGTACTTGAGATTAACTCAAATAGAGTTGTTCAAGTCAAAAGTGTTGATAATGATGGTTATCGTGCAATCCAAGTAGCAGTTGGTGATAAAAAATCATCAAGAGTTGGAAAGGCACTGGCTGGACATTATGCAGCAGCAAATGTTACAGCGGGGCGTGATTTAGTTGAATTCAGGCTGGACGACGGTGAGGGTGAAGGATTATCTGCTGGCTCCGAGCTTGCTTTGGATATGTTTAGTGAGGGGCAGGTTGTTGATGCTTCCGGCACTTCTATTGGGAAAGGGTTTCAAGGGGGCATTAAGCGCCATAATTTTGGTATGCAAGATGCAACTCATGGTAACTCGATTTCTCATAGATCAAACGGATCTATCGGTATGTGTCAAACGCCGGGTCGTGTTTTCAAGGGCAAGAAAATGTCAGGTCATATGGGGGCAGTTAAAAGAACTGTTCAGAATTTAACAATTCACTCCATTGACGTTGAGAGAAATTTAATTTTAGTAACGGGGGCTGTTCCTGGTGCTAAAGGCGGCGATGTGATTATTACTCCTGCCGTGAAAATGCGAAATAAAGGTTAAGTTATGACTTTGCAAATACCTGCAATTAATGATCAAAGTTCAGCTGTTGATGTTGCTGAAAATATTTTTGGTCAAGAATTCAATGAAACATTAGTACATCAATTGGTTGTTAGATACCAAGCTGGTGCGCGTGCTGGAACTAAAGCACAAAAAAACAGAGCTGCTGTTGCTGGTGGTGGAGCTAAACCTTGGAGACAAAAAGGGACAGGCCGAGCAAGAGCTGGTACAATGAGCAGTCCACTTTGGCGTTCAGGTGGTGTGACATTTGCTGCACAACCTAAATCCTTTACACAGAAGATAAATAAGAAGATGTACCGAGTAGGTATTCGTTCAATATTGTCTGAATTGTTACGTCAAGATAGATTGGTTATAAGTAACGAGATATTACCAGAATCTCCAAAAACTAAAGATATGGTTGCTAAGTTGTCAGTTGTTGATGCTAAGCGTGTTTTAATCTTGGTCGAAGAGATAACGGATAATTTGATTCTTGCTACAAGAAATATTCCTTATGTTGATATTGCAACTGTGAGTAGTCTTGATCCAGTTACTTTAGTGGCTGCTGACAAGGTGATTGCAACAGCAGTTGCAGTTAAACAAGTTGAGGAGCGTTTAGCATGAGTCTAGAGAAAAATAAATTAGCCAATGTGATATTGGCTCCAGTAGTCTCTGAAAAGAGTACGCTTGCAGTTGAAGATAGTAATCGTTTTGTATTTAAGGTTCAAAAGGTTGCAACAAAGCTAGAGGTCAAAAAGGCTGTCGAATTAATGTTTGACGTCGAAGTTGAAACTGTTCAAGTGCTTAATGTTAAAGGAAAAATTAAGCGTTTTGGTGGTGCTCTAGGTAAAAGGTCTGACTGGAAAAAAGCTTACGTAAAGCTAAAAGCTGGTCACGACATTGATTTTGCTTCGGCATAAATAACTTAAATTATATATAAAACGGTAGAAAGCAATGGCTATTCTAAAATCTAAACCGACTTCCCCAGGCTCGCGATTTGTAATTCGTATTAAAAATGACGAATTGCATAAGGGTAAGCCATTTGCACCTCTATTAGAAAAGAAAAGTAAAACGGGTGGAAGGAATAATCAGGGTAGAATTACTACTCGTCATATCGGTGGTGGGCATAAGCAGCACTATCGAATTATCGATTTCAAAAGAAATAAATTGGATATTCCGGCTGTTGTTGAAACGCTTGAGTATGATCCAAATAGAACTGCAAACATCGCATTGCTATTATTTAAAGATGGTGAGCGTAGATACATTATTGCCCCAGCAGGAATAAAAGTTGGGCAGGAAATTATTTCAGCTGAAACTGTTCCTGTGAAAAATGGTAATTGTATGCCTTTGCGCAATATGCCGCTTGGTTCAACAGTTCACTGTATTGAATTGAAGCCAGGTAAGGGTGCTCAGGTTGCAAGAAGTGCCGGTACATCAGCGCAGTTGGTTGCTAAAGATGGGGCTCATGTCACACTTCGTTTGCGTTCAGGTGAAATGCGTAAAGTTTTGTCTGATTGTAGAGCTGTTATCGGAGAAGTGTCAAATTCTGAACATAACTTGATATCATTAGGGAATGCTGGTGCATCAAGACGTAGAGGTATTAGACCTACGGTTCGAGGTGTTGCTATGAACCCGGTGGATCATCCGCATGGTGGTGGTGAAGGGCGAACTTCTGGTGGTAGGCATCCTGTGTCTCCATGGGGAACACCAGCTAAAGGTTATAAAACTCGTAAAAACAAACGTACTGACAAAATGATTGTCAGACGCCGTAATAAGAAATAAGGGGTGTAAATAGTGCCACGTTCAATTAAAAAAGGTCCGTTTATTGATCATCATCTGCTTAAGAAGGTTGAGGTAGCGGTTGATACAAATAATCGGAAACCAATTAAAACCTGGTCAAGAAGATCTATGATTAGTCCTGATATGCTTGGTCTAACTATAGCTGTTCATAATGGTCGTCAACATATACCAGTGTTGATTTCTGAAAACATGGTAGGGCATAAGTTGGGTGAGTTTTCACCGACTCGTACTTATAGAGGCCATGTTGTTGATAAGAAATCTAAGAGGTAGTGATGATGGAAATTTCTGCAAAATTAAGTAATGCTCCATTATCTGCTCAAAAAGCAAGATTAGTTGGTGATCAGATACGTGGGTTGCCAGTTGAAAAAGCATTGAACACTTTGAAGTTCAGTACTAAAAAAGCTGCAACTATAATAGTCAAAGTGCTTGAGTCTGCAATTGCTAATGCTGAACATAACGAAAGTGCTGATGTAGATGAGCTTTTTGTTTCAACGGTATTTGTAAATGAAGGTTCAACGTTAAAGAGAGTTCGTGCGAGAGCAAAGGGACGTGCAAATCATATCCTGAAAAGAACATGCCACATAACAGTTAAAGTCTCAGAAGTCGAGTAGGGGTCAAAATGGGTCAGAAGGTACATCCAACGGGTATACGTCTTGGGATTGTCAAAGATTGGACATCAAGATGGTATGCAAATAGCCAAAACTATCCTATATTCTTACTTCAAGATTTAAAGGTTCGTGAGTATATAAAAACTAAGCTATCTCATGCGTCAGTGAGTCGGATACAAATCAATCGTCCAGCAAATAATGCACAAATAACAGTGCATACTGCGAGACCAGGGATTGTAATCGGTAAAAAAGGCGAAGATATTGATAAATTGAAGCTAGAAGTTTCAAAAATGATGGGCGTTCCTGTCAAGATCAATGTTGAAGAAATTAGAAAGCCTGAGTTAGATGCAACATTGGTTGCAGAAGGTATTGCTCAGCAGCTTGAAAAAAGAATAATGTATCGTCGTGCAATGAAACGTGCTGTAACAAATACAATGCGTTTGGGTGCGGAAGGTATTAAAATTAACGTAGCGGGTCGTTTGAACGGTGCAGAAATTGCCCGTGGTGAATGGTATCGAGAAGGTCGAGTACCTCTGCATACTTTGCGTGCTGATATTGATTATGGTACTGCAGAAGCGAATACTACTTATGGGATTATAGGCATTAAAGTCTGGATCTTTAAAGGTGAAGTATTTGACATGGATGCGCGCACTGCAGCATCTGATAAATCTAACTCTAAAAAATAGTTGAAGGGACGAGAAAATGCTTCAACCTAAAAGAACGAAGTTTCGTAAGCAGCATAAAGGTAGAAATAATGGGATTGCTGTTCGTGGTTCATCAGTAAGTTTTGGTGAATATGGATTAAAGTCTGTAAGTCGTGGTAGAATAACAGCCCGTCAAATTGAAGCTGCGCGAAGAACTATTTCGCGTCATGTGAAGAGGCAGGGAAAAATGTGGATTAGAATTTTTCCTGATAGACCTATCACTAAAAAGCCTCTTGAAGTACGGATGGGTAAAGGTAAGGGTAGTGTGGAATTCTGGGTTGCAAATGTTAAGCCAGGAACTATGTTATATGAAATTCAGGGTGTACCTGAAAATATAGCTCGCGAAGCTTTTATATTGGCGGCGGCTAAATTACCTGTTAAAACAAACTTTGTAGCACGGACTATAATGTGATGATTGCGAGCGAATTACGTCAAAAGACAAAAGAAGAATTAAATGAGTTGTTACTTGAAAAAGGTAAAGAACAGTTTAATCTGAGAATGCAAAAAGGTACAGGGCAACTGTCTAGACCTGATCAAGTGAAGAAAGTAAGGCATGATATTGCCCGAATTCATACGATATTAACTGAAATGGCAGGTGCATGAGTATGAGTGAAAATGAAGCAAAAATACGTACGGTTACAGGCCGTGTTGTAAGTGACAAAATGGATAAAACAATTACTGTTTTAGTTGAGCGTCTTGTTAAATTTCCTATCTATGGGAAATATGTTAAAAGATCAACTAAGTTTTTGGCTCATGATGAAAATAATGAAGCTAAAGAAGGTGATGTAGTATCTATAACTTCATGTAGACCTTTGTCAAAAAATAAAACATACAAATTAGTTTCGGTTCTATAAGAAGCGAAGTTATATATTTGGTAAGATTAATTGAAATAACTGGGATTTAACAATGATTCAGATGCAAACTAGCCTTGATATTGCTGATAATAGCGGTGCAAAAAAGGTCATGTGTATCAAAGTGTTGGGCGGCTCACACAGGCGGTATGCGGGTATTGGCGACATAATAAAGGTGAGTATTAGAGATGTAATTCCTCGTGGAAAAGTAAAAAAAGGCGAGGTTTATAATGCATTAGTAGTGCGTACACGTAAAGGTGTTCGTAGGCCTGACGGTTCAGTTATTCGTTTTGACGGAAATGCTGCTGTTATTTTAAATGCCAATTTACAGCCAGTAGGGACGCGTATATTTGGGCCTGTAACGCGTGAATTGAGAGGTGAGAAATATATGAAGATAATCTCACTTGCTCCTGAAGTTTTATAAGGTAGACCAAATGCAAAAGTTAAAGAAAGGTGATGAAGTCATCGTCCTTATTGGTAAGGATAAAGGTAAGCAAGGTAAGATCTTAAGAGTAATTGATAATGCTAAGGTCTTAGTTGAAGGGATTAACCGAGCAAAAAAACATACCAAAGGAAATCCTAATGCAGGAATACAAGGTGGTATAATTGATAAAGATATGCCAATCAGTATATCTAATGTTGCTTTGTATAATCCTGAAACAAAAAAGGCTGATAGAGTTGGCTTCAGGTTTCTAGAAGATGGAAAGAAAGTCAGATATTTTAAATCTACAAACGAAGTAGTTGATGCATAAGGTATAAAAAATCATGGCTAGACTAGAAACAGAATATAAAGAAAAAATAATCCCTGCTTTACAGAAGCAATTTGGCTACAAATCAGTAATGCAAGTGCCAAAATTAACCAAAATAACCCTTAATATGGGTGTTGGTGCAGCTGTAGCAGATAAAAAAGTATTACAAGCAGCGCTTTCTGACATGGAGAAAATCTCTGGTCAAAAGCCTGTTGTAACATTGTCAAGAAAATCAATTGCTGGTTTTAAAATTCGTGATGATATGGCTATCGGATGTAAAGTTACATTACGTAGTGATAAAATGTACGAGTTTCTAGACAGATTGATAAGTATTGCAATTCCTCGGATTCGTGATTTTCGGGGAATGAGTCCTAAAAGCTTTGATGGTCGTGGAAATTATTCAATGGGTGTGACAGAGCAAATAATCTTTCCTGAGATTGATTATGACAAAATTGACACACTGCGTGGAATGGATATTTCTATCACAACCACTGCGGGAACAAATGAAGAAGGGCTTGCGTTAATTAAGCTTTTCAATTTTCCATTTAAGAACTAAAGGGCGTAAAAATGGCTAAAAAATCGATGATTGCACGTGAAAACAAGCGTACTAAATTAGTCGGTAAATTTGAAGCTAAAAGAAGATCTTTGAAAGCAATAATCATTGATCCAGAAGCTTCATTTGAAGATAAAGAGGCGGCAAGTATTAAGCTGCAGAAACTTCCAAGAGACTCGAGTCCTAGTAGGCAGCGTAACCGCTGTCAGCTTACAGGTCGTCCACATGGTGTTTACCGTAAATTCGGTCTTAGCCGTAATATGCTAAGAGAAGCAACTATGCGAGGTGACGTTCCTGGTTTGTCTAAGGCAAGCTGGTAACTGGTTAACAGTTTTTTGGAGAAATAATATGAGTATGAGTGATCCAATTGCAGATATGTTGACTAGAGTTAGAAATGGTCAAACTGCAGGAAAGAAAAATGTAAAATTGCCTTCATCTAAGTTGAAAGTAGCAATTGTAAATGTATTAAAAGAAGAAGGTTATATAACTGACTATAAGGTTGAAACAACCGGAAGTCATTCAGAAATGACTATCGACTTAAAATATTTTCAAGGTAAGGCTGTTATTGAAAAAGTAAAAAGAATCAGTAGACCTGGTTTGAGAATTTATAAGTCTAAGGATGAGTTGCCGAAAGTTTTAGCAGGTCTCGGTATCGCTATAGTTTCAACTTCAAATGGTGTAATGACAGATCGTGCGGCTCGAGCAATTGGGCATGGCGGTGAAGTTATTTGCACTGTTTGTTAAGTAGTAGGTTATTTTATGTCAAGAGTAGCGAAATCACCGGTTACCATACCTAATGGTGTCGATGTTAAAATAGACGGAAGAGATGTGACCATTAAAGGGACTGGTGGTCAAATGTCTTATAAATTACATAATGATGTGTCTATAGAAATAAATGACAATGTTATCCAAGTGAAATGGGATGATGCAGTCAAGAAGTCAACTGCTCAAGCAGGTACAGCAAGGGCTTCAATTTCTAATATGATCACTGGTGTTTCTAAAGGTTTTGAGAAAAAACTAACCTTGATCGGTGTGGGTTACAGAGCATCACTTAAAGGAAACACACTTACGCTAGCTTTGGGTTTTTCAAATCCAATCGAATATCAAGTGCCTGAAGGTATAACTGTTGAGGCAGTTAGCCAGACAGAATTGACTGTAAAAGGTACTGATAAACAAAAAGTTGGACAGGTTGCATCTGAAATCAGAGGGTTTCGCCCACCAGAACCTTATAAAGGTAAGGGTGTGAGATATACTGATGAGCATGTTGCTAGAAAAGAAGCCAAGAAGAAGTAGGTTAAGATAATGGATAAGAAAGCGGCTCGTTTAAAACGGGCATTAAGACAGCGCTGTAAAATTAAGCAGTTGGGCGTTAGTAGACTAACTGTTCATAGGACTTCACAGCATATATATGCGCAAGTCATTAGCGAAGATGGTACAGCAACAATTGCGAGTGCCTCTACTTTGGATGCAGATGTAAAGTCGAGTGCTAAAAGCACTGGAAATTCTGAATCTGCTACTTTGGTTGGTGAGTTGGTTGCTAAAAGAGCGTTGGAAGCAGGTGTTACAAATGTTGCTTTTGATCGTTCTGGTTTTAAATATCATGGTCGTGTCAAGGCGTTAGCTGAAGCGGCACGTGAAGCTGGTTTGAAGTTCTAGGAGAATATAATGGCTACATCAGGACCTCAAGGTCAAGCAAGTGCAGATGGTTTGCAAGAAAAGTTAGTTTCGGTTCGACGTGTTGCTAAAGTTGTTAAAGGGGGTAGAGTTTTTGGCTTTGCTGCTTTAACAGTTGTTGGTGATGGTCAAGGGCGAGTTGGTTATGGAGTAAGCAAGGCTAAAGAGGTGCCTATTGCTATTCAGAAATCTTTAGAACAAGCTAGAAAGAATATGCGTAAAGTTCATCTGAAAGATGGAACTTTACAATACACAGTAACAGGTGAAACTGGTGCTGCAAAAGTATATATGCAGCCTGCATCAGAAGGTACTGGCGTAATTGCTGGTGGTGCTATGCGTGCTGTGTTTGAAGTCGTTGGTGTACACAATGTTCTTGCTAAATGTATTGGGACAAACAATCCAATCAATGTTGTTAGAGCAACAATCAAAGGCTTGTCTGAAATGAACAATGCTGAACAAATTGCTGCAAAACGCGGTTTGTCTGTTGAAAAAATAACTGGGTAGTCATTATGGCTGATAAAAAATTAAGTGTTACTATGACTAAAAGTAAAATTGGTCGACTTAAAAGTCATCAAGCTTGCTTAAAAGGTTTAGGTTTAAGAAAGATACGACATACTGTTGAAGTAATTGATACTCCTGAGAATCGCGGGATGATCAATAAAGTATCTTACATGCTGAAAGTAGAGGAAGTGTAATGTATTTAAATACAATTCAGTCGGCATATGGTTCTCGTAAAGTGCGTAAAAGAGTAGGTCGAGGAATTGGCTCAACTCTTGGTAAGACGTGTGGTCGAGGTCATAAAGGTCAAAAATCACGTAGTGGTGGAATGCCTAAAGTAGGTTTTGAAGGTGGTCAAATGCCTTTGCAGCGAAGATTACCGAAGGTTGGTTTTACTTCAAGAGTAAAAAAATATTCATCTCAGGTCACACTGTTCGAAATTGGTTCACTTTCAGTTGATGTGGTTGATTTAAAAGCATTGGTAGATGCTAATCTTGTACCGATGTTTTCTAAAACAGTAAAAGTTATTCAGTCTGGTGAAATTTCTAAATCAGTTACAATTAAAGGTTTAAAAGTTACTGCTGGAGCAAGGGTTTCAATTGAAGCCGCTGGTGGAAAAGTAGAGGTTTAAGTGAGTACTTCAAGAGCTGAAATGGCTAGTAAAATGGGAGGTTTTTCTGAGCTAAAAACAAGATTATTGTTTGTGCTTGGAGCCTTCGTAGTCTACCGTGTTGGGGCTCATATTCCTGTTCCAGGGATTGACCCTAAAGCATTAGCAATCATGTTTGAACAGCAAAGTGGTTCGATACTTGATATGTTTAATATGTTTTCGGGGGGGGCTTTGATGCGCCTAAGCCTTTTTGCTCTTGGGATTATGCCTTATATTTCTGCATCTATTATTATGCAGTTGATGACGGTTATTGTGCCTGCAATGGAGCAGATTAAGAAAGAAGGGGAGTCTGGTCGTAGAAAGATTTCACAATATACCCGTTATGGCACCGTGGTCTTGGCTACTTTTCAAGCCATTGGTATTTCAATGGCTTTGCAAAACCAAACTGCAGGCGGTCTTGGTGTTGTTATTAATCCTGGCACTAGTTTTGTGGTTATTACCGCTATTACTTTAGTGACTGGTACGGTCTTTCTAATGTGGCTTGGTGAGCAGGTAACTGAGCGTGGGATTGGGAATGGGATTTCTTTAATAATCTTCGCGGGTATTGTATCGGGTCTTCCTTCTGCTATTGGTGGAACCTTGGAGTTAGCAAGGACAGGAGAGATGAATGGAGCTTTTATTGTTCTGTTGTTCTTAGTTGCTATCGGTGTTACCGCTCTTGTTGTCTTTGTAGAAAGAGGGCAGAGGCGAATTATTATCAACTACCCTAAGAGGCAGCAGGGTAGGAAAATGATGGCGGGGCAAAGTAGTTTTTTACCCTTAAAAATAAATATGGCGGGAGTGATTCCACCTATTTTTGCATCAAGTATTATTTTATTCCCTTCTACTATTGCGGGTTGGTTTAGTAGTAATGAAGGGTTTGGTTGGTTGCAGGATGTTTCAACAATGTTATCGCCTGGTCAGCCAATATATGTTCTTTTTTATGCTGCAGCTATTATATTTTTCTGTTTTTTCTACACCGCATTGGTGTTCAACTCAAAAGATACAGCTGATAATTTGAAAAGATCTGGTGCATTTTTACCAGGTATAAGGCCTGGGGAGCAGACTACAACATATATTGATAAGGTTATGACCAGGTTAACTTTGGTCGGTGCTTTTTATATAACATTGGTTTGTTTGTTGCCTGAGTTTATGATTGTATATTGGAATGTTCCTTTCTATTTTGGTGGTACGTCATTGTTAATTATCGTTGTAGTTGTTATGGATTTTATATCACAACTTCAAACGCATATGATGTCGCAACAATATGATGGCTTAATGAAGAAAGCTAAGCTTAAAAAATAATTTTATCCCTGTATCTTTAGTGTGCTCTTTTTAGGGTTGGCTGATGCGGAAAAATACCCCAACCCTTGATGGGTTGGGGAATTGTTTTTGAAATTTAATTAAAAAGAGGTATGCACTGTGAAAGTACGGGCATCTGTAAAAAAGATTTGTAGAAATTGCAAAGTAGTAAAAAGAAAAGGCGTTTTACGCGTCATTTGTAAAGACGGGCGTCATAAACAACGTCAGGGTTAATTTTTGTTGCGCATAATATACCGTCATGCTATAATTGCGCGCTTAACTTTAGAGTACCGAAGTAGGAGTATCTAGATGGCACGTATTGCCGGAATCAATGTAGCAGACCATAAGCACGCAGAAATTGCATTAACAGCAATTTATGGTGTTGGTCGTCAAACTGCCAGAGACATATGTAAACAGGTTAATATAGAGCCGGCAGTTAAAATTAAAGAGCTATCAGAAGAGCAGCTTGAGTCAATTCGTAAGTTGTTAACTTCGATGACTGTTGAAGGTGATCTTAGGCGTGAAGTGTCAATGAACATTAAGCGTTTGATGGATTTGGGTTGTTATCGAGGGATTAGACATCGTAGAGGCTTGCCGTTAAGAGGGCAACGCACTAAAACAAACGCTAGAACGCGTAAAGGTCCTCGTAAACCAATCAGAAAATAAGACATCAAGGCTTAGAAAATGGCAACTCAAAAACGTGTTAAAAAACGGATAAAAAAAGAAATTGCAGATGGCATAGCACATGTTCATGCAACTTTTAACAATACAATAGTAACTATAACAGACCGTAAGGGTAATGCTCTTTCTTGGGCTACTGCGGGCGGTTCTGGTTTTAGGGGGTCTCGTAAGAGTACTCCTTTTGCTGCTCAGGTTGCAGCTGAAAGAGCTGGGAGCGTGGCTCTTGAATATGGGATGAAAAATTTAGATGTTATGATCAAGGGTCCAGGTCCTGGTCGTGAATCTGCAGTTAGATCATTAAATAATTTAGGTTTTAAAATTAGCAATATCGTTGATGTAACGCCTATTCCTCATAATGGTTGTCGCCCACCTAAAAAACGTCGCGTTTAATATATTTTGGAGTAGTGTGTTATGGCAAGATATCTTGGCCCAACTTGTAAGTTAAGTCGTAGAGAAGGTACTGATCTTTTTTTGAAAGGAAGAGGTAAGTCACTTGAAGGAAAATGTAAATTAGAACAAAGACCTGGTCAGCATGGAACTGCTAGAACCAGAAATTCTGATTATGCCTTGCAGTTACGTGCAAAGCAAAGAATTAGAAGAATCTATGGAGTGCTTGAAAAGCAATTTAGAAACTACTATAAGTCAGCTGATTTAAAGAAAGGTGCTACAGGTACTAACCTTTTGAACCTTTTAGAAGCAAGGTTGGATAATGTGGTATATAGAATGGGATATGCTGCGACTAGAGCTGAAGCTCGTCAATTAGTATCGCATAAATCTATCGTGGTAAACGATCAGATAACTAACATAGCATCATTTCAGGTAAAAGCTGGTGATGAAGTTAAGATCAGAGAAAAAGCAAAAAAACAACAGCGTATTGTTGATGCGTTATCTGTGACTGAGCAATATGGGTTTCCTTCATGGGTTGAAGTGAATTCTAAAGCAATGTCCGGTGTATTTAAGTCATACCCTGATAGAGAAGAATTGGGTGCTGATATGAATGAGCAGTTGGTTGTTGAGCTTTACTCGAAATAATCCTTACTGAGAAATAAATTATGCAGAATACTATTGCTGGTCTACTTAAGCCTAAATTGGTTGAGGTTGTCAGTCATAACGTAAATCATTCTAGAATTGTTATAGAGCCTTTTGAAAGAGGCTTTGGCCATTCTTTAGGGAATGCGTTGAGACGTGTAATGCTCTCATCCATATCCGGTTGTGCGGTAACTGAGGCTGAGATAGAAGGTGCTCAGCACGAGTATACAACGATTGATGGTGTTCAAGAAGATGTTATAGATATCTTGCTGAATATAAAGAATCTTGCCATTATCATGCACTCTAAAGATGAGGTTGAGTTAACCCTGTCTAAAACAGGTGCTGGAGTTGTTACTGCAGGTGATATTGTATTGCCGCATGATGTTGAAATTGTTAATCCTGATTTGGTTATAGCTCATTTAACTGATGCTGGTAAGCTTAATGCTAAATTCAAGGTTGAGCGTAACAGGGGTTATATTCCTGCAAGTGTTCGAAAAGAGCAGGGTTCTGTTTCTCCTGTTGGTGTTTTGCATATTGATGCTGCTTTTAGCCCAATTGTTAGGGTTGCTTATACTGTAGAGAGTACGCGGGTTGAGCAACGAACAAATCTAGATAGATTGATTATTGATTTAGAAACTAATGGTACTGTTGATCCAGAAGAGACGGTTAAGTTAGCTGCTACGATATTACATGATCAATTGTCTGTATTTGTTGACTTTGAGAAGGTCAATGAAAAAGTTATAGAAGAAGTTGTTCCTGAGGAGCCTGAATTTGATCCTGTCTTATTAAGACCTGTTGATGATTTAGAATTAACTGTTAGATCTGCTAATTGTTTGAAGGCTGAGAACATTTTCTATATTGGTGATTTGATTCAGCGTACTGAGGTTGAATTATTGAAAACACCAAATCTCGGGAAGAAATCACTTACTGAGATTAAAGATATATTAGCATTAAAAGGTTTGTCATTAGGAATGCGTCTTGAAAATTGGCCTCCTGAGAGCTTGATTGATCAAGGTCAAACTGGTATTAATTAAAAAGGTCAAAATAAATGAGACATCGTAAAACTGGAAGACAGTTAAATAGAAATAGTAGTCATCGCAAAGCTATGTTTAGCAATATGGCTACTTCTTTATTTTCACATGAGTTAATTAGAACAACTTTGCCTAAAGCTAAAGAGCTTCGTGGCTTTGCTGAGCCGCTAATTACTTTATCTAAAGAAGATTCTGTTGCTAAAAGAAGACTTGCATTTTCTAAATTGCGTGATCGTGATGTGGTCACTAAATTATTTAATGTTCTAGGTCCTAGGTACAAAACTCGTCCTGGAGGCTATGTAAGAATAATTAAGTGTGGTTTTAGGACTGGTGATCAGGCTCCTATGGCTTATGTGGAGTTAGTTGATAGACCTGAAGTAGAGCTTTCTTCTGAAGATTAGAAGTTCTTTTCACGCATAAAAAAACCGGTTAATACCGGTTTTTTTATGCGTGAAGCTTTTGTCAAAGATGCTAATAGCTTAGGCAACCAGCAACAAATAACCCGCCCACCTTACTGGCTTTTTTATCCCTGCTCAAACCATCTCAATCGTTACGAAGCACACGGATGTGCAAGTGTCGCTTGAAGCAGGGTGCTGGTTGCGACCGTAGCTGGCTATGCGCCTCTTGAGGTAGTTTGATCAGAAACAAAAATCTGCGCAATCTGGGTGGGTTATTTTTTGCCAGTTGCCTTAGCTGTAATAAGGTGGGGTATTAAGTTTTATTTAATGGAAGGTTGTGTAGATAGGGAGGTATAAACTGTCCAAGATAAAGTTTGAACAGTTTAAGGGGGCGGTGTTTATCTCTCAAGAAGATCTAATTTTCCTTCTTTACCATTCCAATCTTCGGCGTTTTCAGGGGCGTCTTTAACTTCTGTTATAACAGGCCATGATTTGGCTAATTCTTCGTTTAAAGCAATGAATTTCTCCTGTCCTTCAGGAAGTTCATCTTCAGCAAAAATCGCATTTGCTGGGCATTCTGGTTCGCATAAGGTGCAGTCTATGCACTCGTCTGGATCAATCACTAGAAAGTTTGGGCCTTCGTGAAAGCAGTCGACTGGGCAGACATCAACACAATCAGTGAATTTGCATTTGATGCAGTTTTCTGTAACGACAAAAGTCATGGTTCTATCCGAATTTACTAAAAGTGAGCATATAATATCAGAAACAGGGGTGTTGTAAGTAAATTTTTATTGATTGCTTTTTTGGGTGGGGGGGGCTCGCTATTTGGCATTCGCACTAGAAAATAATGAGAGGAACCTGCTTTTATCAGCGGTAAGTTTTCTGTCTTCTGTGTTTTTTAATGCGGTAAAGGCTTCTTTCTTTAATTGAATGTCTGCGAACTGTTGGTTTTTGCGTATTGGTGCTTCTATTGCGCGTTTAAAATAGGTGCGCGCATTTTTTATGTCGTTTTTTGTTAAAAGGTAGTCGCCATAAAAATAGTTTGAGTCAATGCTTAGGGGGTTGATTTGAAGGGCTTTTTTGAACAGGGTTTCGGCTCTCGCGTCATCTCCAAAAGATATAGGCCAGCCGGGTGTCATGTAATATAAAGTCGCAAGAGCGACTTGTGCGGCGCCACTTAAGGCTTTTGGTTGTTTTTTGATGCAGTGTTCAAGTAGCGTTTTAGCTTTGTTTATTGAGTGAAGTGCATCGAAAGGTGCTTCGTAGGCGGCGTTGGTTGCTATCAAAATTGCTTGCCAGATCAGCGGTTCAACTTGCTTGGGGTGTTTTTTTGCTAGTTCCTGGGTTTGTTTTATTAGAGCGGGGAAGTGGTCTTTTTGTTGAGTGCTGTTTTCTGCGTAATATATATTTGCCCAGCGGGATTCGATTGAATTAATCTCACTGTTAATGGTGCTTGCAAATAGGTTGCCGCTAGTTAGTAGTAAAAAGGCAACAATGGTTGTTTTTTTCATACAGATAAATATATAGTATATTTATCTGTAATACAATATTTATTTTAAGCTTGTTTCCAGTTGTTGTAAGGGTTTTTACATAAGGCGTTGTTATAATACTTTCTTTCTTCTGTAACCTCACGTCCAACCCAGCTGGGTTTAGAAAAAGGTTCATCTATCGATTGTAATTCAACTTCGGCAATAATTAAACCAGCGTTATCACCCTTAAATACATCAATTTCCCATGTGTGTTGTTTGTGTGTAACAAGATGTCTGGTTTTTTCAATAATGGGTTTCTCGCATAAAGTATTTAATATCTCTTGTCCGTCTTCTAAAGGGATTTCGTATTCATACTCCTTTCTAAAATTACCAATGGTCGCGCTTTTAATGTTTAGCCATGCTTTGTTATTTGATATTCTAATCCTTACAGACCTCTTGTGGTCACTAATCATGTAGCCTTGTTTGTACTCTAATGATTGCTGAATGTTTTTTTTCCACTCATTGTTTGCTAATAAGAATTTATGTTCTATTTCGTCTGCCATATTATTTGAGGATCCAGGAAAGTGTTTAGGAAGTGTGTTATTTTACTTTATTTAATTGATAAGCAATGATACAGTATAATTACTTAGAGAATTACTAGGTTTTTATTTTCTATTGTGACTATATTTTTATTTTTAATCCTTAACGCTTGATGGAGACATTCATGGCTATTGAATTACCTGCTTTACCTTATGCTAAAGACGCGCTTGCGCCTCATATTTCGGAAGAGACTTTAGAATTTCATTATGGTAAGCACCATCAAACATATGTTACCAATCTTAATAATTTAATTGCAGGTACATCTTTTGAAGATGCATCTCTTGAGTCTATTGTTACACGCTCCGAAGGTGGAATGTTTAACAATGCAGCTCAAATCTGGAATCATACTTTTTATTGGAATAGTTTATCTCCAAAGGGTGGTGGTGCTCCAACGGGTGCGTTAGCAGATGCAATTAATGCTAAATTCGGTTCTTTTGATGAGTTTAAAGCAGCGTTTTCTAAATGTGCAGTTACTACTTTTGGGTCGGGCTGGGCTTGGTTAGTTAAAAATACTGATGGAAGTATTGAACTAGTCAGTACTAGTAATGCTGGTACCCCACTTACTACTGGTCAAACTGCTTTACTGACTTGTGATGTTTGGGAGCATGCTTACTATATTGATTACCGTAATGCGCGCCCTAAGTATTTAGAGGCTTTTTGGGCTTTGGTTAATTGGGAGTTTGCATCTGCAAATTTTTCAGCTTAACCTAGAAGTATACTGTTAAAAGCTGCTACCCTTTTTTGGGGTGGCGGCTTTTTTTATGTCTAATATTTGATAGGCATAAAAAAACCCACTTAAGCAATTAAGTGGGTTTTTATTAAGGAACGTGTATGGAATAACTTCCTGAAATTATAACGTAAGATTTTTGTTTCAGGTGGAATGATCTCATGAGGCGCATAGCAAGCTACGCAACGAATGAGATCACTCCATCTGGAGCAAAAAGACAAGTTAGAAGTCGGGAAGTTGTTTCATGCACGTTCCTAAGCAATAACTTTATCGGTTATTTCTTTTTATTACGCTCTTGTACTTCTTTGATTACTTCTTCTGCCACATTTTTTGGGCAAGGCAAGTAATGGGAGAACTCCATAGAGAATTGTCCGCGCCCAGAAGTCATAGTACGCAAGTCACCGATATAGCCAAACATTTCACTTAGAGCAACATCAGCTTTGATGCGAACACCTGTAACACCTGCTTCTTGAGATTTGATCATGCCGCGACGACGGTTAAGGTCACCAATGACATCACCAACGTGATCATCTGGTGTAAATACATCAACATTCATGATTGGCTCAATGAGTTGAGGTCCGGCCTTAGGAATTGATTGACGGTATGCCGCTTTTGCTGCAATTTCAAATGCAACCGCAGATGAATCTACCGCATGGAAGGCGCCGTCTAGTAAGGTTACTTTAAAATCAAGACATGGGAAGCCAGCTAAGACGCCGTTATCAATGCTATTTTTAAAGCCTTTTTCGACTGCAGGCCAAAATTCTCTTGGTACGTTACCACCTGTTACTTTTGATTCAAACACAAAGCCCGAGCCTGGTTCGCCAGGTTCAATTATGTAATCAATTTTACCGTACTGACCAGAACCGCCAGATTGTTTCTTGTGTGTGTAGCTGTCTTCAATGCTCTTAGTGATGGTTTCGCGATAAGCCACTTGAGGTTTTCCAACTTCAACATCGATTCCATGAGTACGCTTTAAGATATCAATTTTGATATCAAGGTGTAATTCGCCCATGCCTCTTAGGATGGTTTCGCCGCTGTCATCATCTGTTTCAACACGAAAAGATGGATCTTCAGCAATCATTTTGCCGATAGCAATCCCCATTTTTTCAGAGCCAGCTTTGTCTTTTGGAGCAACTGCAATTGAGATAACTGGATCTGGGAATATCATTGGCTCTAATGTTGCAGGATATTTAGGGTCGCACAGAGTATGTCCAGTCTGTACATTTTTCATTCCTACTACAGCGATGATATCGCCTGCTTGAGCTGAGTTTAGCTCGATGCGTTCATCGGCATGCATTTCTACCATGCGACCGACACGATCTGACTTGCCGGTGAAGCTGTTCATGACAGAGTCACCTTTATTCAATCTACCTGAGTAGATGCGGATAAAGGTTAATGCTCCATAACGGTCATCCATGATTTTAAAGGCTAAAGCGCGGAATGGCTTTTCAGCATCAACAATAGCAAACTCACCTGTTTCTTCACCATCTTCATCAACTTCAGGTTGAGGTTTAACTTCTGTTGGGCATGGAAGGTAGTCAATAACGCCATCAAGGACTAGTTGAATGCCTTTGTTTTTGAAAGCAGAGCCACAGTAAGTAGGGAAAAAGTCCAGGTTAATGGTTCCTTTACGAATACAGGCTTTGATGGTTTCCATGTCTGGCTCTTCGCCATCCAAGTATTTTTCCATTGCGTCGTCATCTTGCTCGACAGCTGTTTCGATTAGTTTTTCGCGCCATTCTTCTACTCGATCTACCATGTCTGCTGGTACATCTTGGATCTCGTAGTTTGTTGGGTCGCCAGAATTATCCCAAACCCATGCTTTACGGGTTAATAGGTCAACTACGCCGACAAAATCATCTTCTTCACCGATAGGTAAAACCATAACGAGTGGGTTGGCACCTAGAACGTCTTCAACTTGTTTAACAACACGGTAAAAATCAGCTCCTAAGCGGTCTAATTTGTTAACTAGGATGACTCGAGCTACTTCTGAGTCATTCGCATAACGCCAGTTAGTTTCTGATTGAGGCTCTACGCCGCCTGATCCGCAGAATACGCCAATGCCACCATCAAGTACTTTTAATGAACGATATACTTCAATGGTGAAGTCAACGTGTCCTGGTGTGTCAATGATGTTAAAGCGATGATCTTTCCAGAAACAAGAGGTTGCAGCTGACTGAATGGTAATGCCACGTTCTTGCTCTTGTTCCATGAAGTCTGTAGTCGCAGCACCATCATGCACTTCGCCTAATTTATGGATTTTACCAGTAAGCTTTAAAATACGCTCAGTTGTTGTGGTTTTACCTGCATCAACGTGGGCAAATATGCCGATGTTTCTGTAGAGGGCTAGATCTGTCATGTTTGTACTCTAAAATTGAAATAAAAAAAACGGTAATCCTCTGTAACTAAGGGTTTAAGTCTTAGTGTAAAGGTATTTATACTTCTTGGGCGAGTTGGTCCAGTGATTGGTCTAACCAGCTTTAAGGCGATAAATAAAGCGCTTGTACTCTTTGTTATTCAAAGATAAAAATAATTTATACTTTGAAAATCCTCTTATTCTACACTAAAACTAAAAAAAAACAGATTTGTAATGTGAAATTATTGTTTCTTGGCTTTTTTGTCGAGATCTGCTTAACCTGTCTTTTCCTTGAGTTCTATCAATTTCATTAGTGAATACAAGGTGTTTAATGTTGGGCAAGGGATGTTTTCCCTTCTAGCGGCAGTTACAGTGTTACCAAGAATAGCTTCTATTTCCATGCTGTGATGTTTTTCATAATCTAATAGCATGCTGGTTTTGTAGGGTGGCATGGCGTAAGTATTCTGTATATTGGTCTCTATACTTTCCACTGCTAATGGGTGACCACAGGCTTTAGCGATTTGCATGACTTCCTGCATGATGGTACGGATAAGGGGTTCTTGGCTGGATAATATATCAGCTGTTGATAAGCCGCCTGATAAGACTGAAAGTGGGTTAAAGGGAGCGTTCCAAAGACATTTTAACCAGCGGTCGCTTATGATTTTCTCTGATACTGTGGCCTCGATGCCTGCTTTATTGATTAAAGCGGCTAAATGTTGGGTGCTGTTCGAGTCGCGAGTTGTTTTATTAAAGTTGCCAAGGGTCAGTTTGCCATAGGCTAGGTGATGGGTAATCCCTAATGCTATGCGGTTACAGCAAACAAAAGCTAAACCACTGATAATTTCGTTATTAGGAAAGGCATTGGCTAGTGGCTGTTCTATTTCAACGCCATTTTGAATTAAGACTATACGGGTTTTGGAGCTAACAGCAGGTCTTATGAGTTCAACACGGTCGATTTCAGGAATGATTTTTGTGCACAATATAAGGTAATCTGCCTGGTCTTTATATTCCGCTACACTCTTTAAAACATGAGTAGGTTCGAAGCACCAGTGACCTAGCTTATCGCTTTTGATTTGAAAGCCATCTTGTTTTACTTTTGAATAATCAGAACGGCAGACTACAGAAACATCTGCTCCGGCCTTACTTAATAAGGCTCCATAAAAACTACCCAGTGCTCCTGTGCCTACAACTAGGATTTTATCCTGGCTCATAATGTCTTTTGATCACTCATAATTTGTTTTAAAAAAGGAATGGTCAATTTACGTTTTGCTGCGAGTGTCGCATGGTTAATCTTATCTAATAGTATCCAGATTGATGGCATATCACTAGCATAGTGGGTCATTAAAAATCGACCTACATTAACGGGTATTTCAAAGCCCAAGTCATTGGCTTTATAGATCAGTGCATTAAGTTGCTGATCATCTGATAAAGCAGTGAGCTTTAATGTCAGCCCCCAGCTCATACGAGTTTTTAGGTCAGGAAGCTGTATAGGTAAAAATTTGGGTGGGCAATGTGCAGATAAAATCAGTTTTTTATTAGCATCTCTATGTATATTGAAGTAGTTAAAAAAAGCATGTTCCCATTCTGTGTTTTCTGCTATGCAATCAATATTGTCAAAACAAACTATATCAAAGCTCTCTAAGCCATTTAACATCTCTGGTTCAGGTAGTTGTTGGCTTTCGAATGAAAAATAGAAGCTGCTTTTATTCTGTTGATTGCTTTCTTGGCTGACTGCTTGTAATAAGTGTGTTTTACCGGTTCCGTCAGCACCCCATAAAAAAATTTGTTGTTCGTTACTAGTAAAAATATGGCGTAGATGATTAATAACCTCTTCGTTACTTCCGGGGTAGAAAGTATTGAAGTTTTGGTTTGACTGAAATTCAAACTGTAAAGGAAGTTGTTCTGACACAAGATTATTTGATTTTTTCTGCTTTATAAACATAAAAAGCACACCCTGTGCAAAGTAGTAGGCTAAAAAACACCTCTAATAAGGCATACACTATTTCAGCAGGCGAGTTAAAAGCTTCTGCTACACCATGAGTAAAGTAAAATAAACTGATGTAAGTCATCCAGGTACAGCTTTTTAAATTAGCATTTAATAAGCCTCTCATAGGTAATAATAAGGGGGTAATAATGACAAAAAGCACTAAAGAAATAGGGAGGTGGGTTGATGGAACAAGAATAGTATTCCATAGCATGAGCAGGATAAATAAGCCAAAAAATCCTGTTAACCCAAGGTAGTAATAATAGATTCTTTTCATAATGCTTGTTTTAATGCTGTCGCTGTTTTAGCTAGGCGATACCCTAGAGCTCGACAAATACTTTTTTCATCAGAGCTTAAATTCTGACTATTTGTGGAAAGGTGGCTTGGTCCATAAGGTGTTCCCCCTGTGGAGGTTTCTTTTAAGGCAATTTCATTGCTTGGTACGCTCATAATTAACATGCCATGATGCATTAAAGGGAGCATCATGGATAGCAAGGTGCTTTCATGCCCACTGTGCATGCTTCCAGTTGAAGTAAATACGCCAGCAGGCTTGCCCGATAAAGTACCTGGAAACCAAATTTCAGTTGTATTATCAATAAAGTGTTTAAGTGCCCCTGCCATATTGCCAAAATGAGTCGGGCTACCTAAGGCGAGTCCATCACATGACTTTAAGTCCTCAAGTGTGGCGTAAGGAGCCCCTGTTTTTGGGATTGCTGGTTCAGATTGTTCACAGACAGTTGATATTTCAGCGACTGTTCTTAAAATAGCTTCTGTCCCATCACAAGATTCAACACCTCTGGCAATTTGATGAGCCATTTTCTCAGTCGTACCATTGCGACTGTAATATAAGATTAAAATTTTAGTCATATTTAAAATGGCGGGTATTAAAGGATTGCCAATACACTTTCTGGAGGGCGGCCTATTGCTGCCTTGTTATTAGCTAAAACAATAGGACGTTCAATCAACTTTGGTGCTGCAACCATGCCAGCAATTAGCTCATCATTGCTAAGCTCGGTATTATTCATCCCCGTTTCTTTATACTCAGCTTCATTCTTACGCATTAAAGCACGAGGTTCAAGTTCAAGCTTTTGTAGAATATCTGTTAATTCAGCTACCGTGGGAGGTGTTTTTAAATACTCAATAACTTCCACATCAATATCTTGTTCCTGCAGTAATTGTAAAGTCTGTCTGGATTTACTGCACCGTGGATTATGATAAATTTTTACGCTCATGGTTACACTCTCAACGATAGGGTAGAAGAGGGTATAATATCATTTTGTTTTACAAACTGTGTTTAAACCTATGCAATTACCAAATTATTCTACAGGGCGAGTGCTGGTTATTGGTGACTTAATGCTAGATCGATACTGGCATGGAACAACCTCACGCATTTCACCAGAAGCACCTGTTCCTGTCGTTCATGTTAAAAATGATGAACAGCGAGCAGGTGGAGCTGGTAATGTGGCATTAAATATTGCTGCGTTAGGGGGTAAAGTGTCTGTTATGGGGTTTGTAGGACAAGACGACCCCGCTGAACATTTAAACGTACTGTTACAAGATGCGGGTGTTTTATGTCTGTTTGAAGCTTTAAATGATTATCCAACTATTACTAAGCTTAGGGTGATGAGCCGTCATCAACAGCTTATAAGGTTAGATTTTGAAGACGGTTTTCATGGAGTTGATAATGAGCAATTACTGCATCAGTATCATGCTGAAATGATGCAATCTGATGCTATTATTTTATCCGATTATGGTAAAGGCACATTAAATCCCGTTGAACCCTTTATTGGCTTAGCTAAAAAGTTAAAAAAACCGGTATTAATTGACCCAAAAGGCAGTGATTTTAGTAAATATAAAGGAGCGACTTTAATCACTCCTAATTTGAGTGAGTTTGAAGCGGTTGTTGGTGCATGTGAAAACCAGCAGCAAATAGTTGAAAGAGGAGTAAATCTATTAACGGAGATGGAGTTTACTGCCTTATTGGTGACGCAGGGGGAGCAAGGAATGACGTTGCTTACTAAAGATGAAGAGCCTTTACACCTTCCAACTCATGCGCGGGAAGTATTTGATGTTACGGGTGCTGGGGATACTGTTATATCAGTATTAGCAGCTAGTTTAGCGGCAAAAAAATCGCTTGCAGAGGCAACCTTGTTAGCTAATATGGGAGCCGGTATCGTAGTGGGTAAACTAGGGACTGCAACAGTTACCCCTGAAGAGCTATCTTACGCCTTACAAGGTCAGCGCGCACATCATCGTGGTGTGGGTTCATTAGAGGATATAAAACACGCAATGCAAGGTGCTAAAGCAGAGGGTGAAAAAATTGTTTTAACGAATGGTTGTTTTGATATTTTACACCCAGGACATGTTCGTTATCTACAACAAGCTAAAGCCTTGGGTGATAGGTTGATAATCCTTGTTAATAGCGATGCATCAGTAACGCGGCTTAAAGGGCCTGAGCGGCCTTTAAATAATTTACAATA
This sequence comes from Methylomonas sp., assembly GCA_026988195.1. GTDB lineage: Bacteria > Pseudomonadota > Gammaproteobacteria > Methylococcales > Methylomonadaceae > QPIN01. Next base: position 7,615 of record JALSLS010000237.1, on the reverse strand, counting down.
TAGAATGGAAATGTTGGCTGCTTTGGAGTGTGTTGATTGGGTATTGCCTTTTGAAGGAGATACACCAAAGCCGGAAATTGACTTTTTATTACCAGATATTTTGGCTAAAGGAGGAGACTATACCGATGTAACAGCTATTGCTGGACATGCTAGTGTTTTAGCCAATGGAGGAGAAGTCAAAATGTTATCCCTTTTTGAAGGCCACTCAACCACATCAATTATTAATTCAATTAGAGATAATGATAATTAATCGACCTATAATAGTAGACAGATTACAGCAATACTGGGTTTTAGCGCGGTTTGATAAACCTATTGGGATTTTAATTTTATTATGGCCTGCATTATGGGCATTATGGGTTGCCAGTAATGGAAAACCTGATTTGTTTGTATTGTTTATTATTTGCTCTGGTGTGGTGCTGATGCGGGCAGCGGGCTGTGTCATTAATGATTATGCAGACCGGGATTTTGATCCACATGTAGAGAGAACTAAGCAAAGGCCAATAGCCGCCGGTAAAGTTAGCCCAAAAGAAGCGCTTATTGTTTTTGTTGTTCTTTGTCTAACGGCGTTTATACTGGTGTTGCAGCTTAATTTTATGACCATTATGTTGTCGTTTGTTGCCGCATTTTTAGCCGCAAGTTACCCTTTTATGAAGCGATATACACAATGGCCACAAGCCTATTTAGGTATCGCTTTTGGCTTTGCTGTGCCTATGTCATTTAGTGCGCAGGTAAATGAAATCCCCATGGTAGCGTGGGTTATGTACCTTGCCGTCATGCTATGGGCTTTAGTCTATGACACCATGTATGCGATGGTTGATAAAGACGATGATTTGAAAATAGGAGTTAAATCAACTGCCATTTTATTTGGTGATAAAGATCGCGAAATTATGGCTGGACTGCAACTTATTATTATTGCTTTATTGGTTTGGGTAGGGCAAATACAGCAGTTGGGTAGCTTTTACTATGCAGGGGTTGTTACTGCCTTTTTACTGTCAATTTATCAGCAGAAACTTATTTTTAATAGGGATAAAACTTTGTGTTTTAAAGCCTTCCTAAATAGTAATTACTTCGGTTTAGCTATTTTTGTAGGTTTGGTCTTGGATTATTTAATATGAATTAATAATTTGCTAGGTAATCGTTCAGTCCCCCTCTTTTTTCAAAAGGGGAGGTGAACGGTTACTTTGCTAGCGGTACGGGTGCAGGCTTTAAGCCTGCATGTTAATGACGGGCTAAATTGTCCTCATTGGTTATAGCAAAAACCTACGCTGATAGAGCATGTATATTTTCTGATGTATCAGCAATAAGGTGGCAAAGAATTTTTTCTGCCAAAACAGGCACTAGCGGTAATGGAAGGTCGTGCCCCATGCCTTCTATTGATTCAAAACGTGCACCAGGAATAGCTTCGGCTAATGCGACACCATGAGCGTGAGGTAAAAGTGGGTCTTCGGTGCCATGAATAACCAATGTGGGTAAGTTGATTTTGCCCAAGAGCTGTTTTCTTGAAGTGGCAACAGCTACCGCAGCAGCTTGACGAGCGGCTCCCTCTGGATATAGAGAACGTTGTATATACTGGCGAAAGCGTTGCTCCATTATTTGAGTGTCTTCTTGATATTGAGTACCCCCAGCTTTACGACACAGGTTCATCAATTGATTGACTGCTTGATCCAGCGTTTGATTTTTAGGCCGAGGTTTGAATAATTCCCAAAGGACAGAAATTTTACCTCTAGGTAAATGCGCTTCGCTAGTAGTTGACATAATTGCCCCCAAGCTTAATAAGCGGTCAGGGTGATGAATTGCCATTAACTGTGCAATCATGCCGCCCATTGAGGCACCAATAACATGAGCTTTTTTAATTTTTAGTTCATCAAGTAAATTAATGGTATCTTGAGCCATATCTTCTAAGGTGTAGGGTGTTTCTAGTTTTAGCCCAAATAGGCCTGACAGAATGACTCGGTGTAGTGCTGGTGGACGTACTCCCTGTAGCTTAGCTGATAAGCCAATATCACGGTTATCAAAACGTATAACACGAAACCCTTGTTTGGCAATGGCTTGGCAGAGAGGTAGAGGCCAAGCAGTCATGTGTGAACCTAAACCCATAATGAGAAGTACGGCAGGGTCATTAATGCTACCTACAGAGTCATAAACTAATTTATGAGGGTGGTTTATAGCTGTGCTTTCAGCGTATTGAGGTGATAAAGGTGTTATTGAAGAGGGTAGGGCCATACTTAAAAAATTACTTATAGTAATAAAATATAACCATTCTATTTTATTTATGGTAAATGTCAATATTAGTGAGTATGAGTTTTTGGTAACTGCTCACCCACAGCTTGTGCTTTTAAGTCCTCATTCAAGGGGGGAAGAGTAAATAAGGAGCGTGTATGGAATAACTTCCCGAAATTATAACGTAGGATTTTTGTTCCAGATGGAATGATCTCATGAGGCGCATAGCAAGCTACGCAACGAATGAGATCATTCCATCTGGAGCAAAAAGACAAGTTAGAAATCGGTAAGTTGTTTTATGCACGTTCCTTAGTGTATTTCTCTCTTTATTTACAAAAATAACCGCTGGTATTGCAATTAGAGCTAAAGGATATAAAGCAAAGCTTAAGCATTGAGTGTTAAAATACTATTCATATAGCGTAAGAGGCTAACCCAATGTCTCTTTGCCACAAAAGAAGTCGATCGTTCATTGCATTTTGACAGATAAGCAACGATCTACAGACAATATACAACTTTTATAGAGTGAGGATTTATGCGTAACTGGAAACTGTTACCTGCGTTGGCTGGAGCAACCCTTGTTATTGGCATTATTTTATATGTTGCTTTCTATTTTCTATTTTTAGACCTATTAGTTGATTTATGGTGGTTTAGGTCATTAGAGCTAGAAGGGTATTACTGGTTAAGGTTGCTTTACCGGTTTATTTTGTCGGGTGGCGTGACCCTGGTTTTCTTTGCGATTTTCTATTTCCATTTTTGGATTGCTTCACGTTATTTGGGGTTAAACCCCCCTGATGATGTGTTGTTAGATGTTGATAAAAGACAGCGATTTCAACGGTTTGCTGATGTGTTTATGGATGGATCAGCAAAAGTATATACGCCTTTATCATTGATTTTAGCGATTATTATTGCATTGCCATTTTATAACCAATGGGAATCCGCTATTTTGTTCTTTTTTGGTAGTGATGCTGGAGTGACTGAGCCGGTTTATGGAAATGATGTTAGTTTCTACTTGTTTTCTTATCCCGTCTATATGCTGATTCAACAAGAATTAGTTATTGTCGCCTCTTTACTGTTTATTCTAGTTGGCTGCCTGTACTGGTTGGAGCATATTTTTGTACCTAACCAGAACCAAGAATTTCCTTTAGGAGCAAAAATACACTTAACAATATTAATTGCTTTTGTGGTGCTTTTTGTAGTGTGGGGTTTTTTTCTAGATCGTTTTTCATTGTTGTATGTTGACAGTCATGAACCTGTATTTTTTGGTCCTGGGTTTGTAGAAATACGTTATCAATTACCTTTGATTTGGTTGTCTATTTTTACCTTTATAGCCACTGCGGTGACGGCAGTTATTTTTATTTTTTCGGAAAAGCATCGAGTTAAAACGCCTTTTTTTATCTCTGTAGTCGCGTTCCTAGTTGTTTTGGGCTTGCAAAAAATACAATTAATTCCTGATTTAATGGAAAAGTTTATTGTTAAGCCAAGTCCTGTTAGTACTGAAAAGTTCTTTATGCAGAACAATATTGATGCGACTTTAGATGCGTATGATTTGAATAATATTAAAACTGTCGATTTTTTAGTTAAATTAGATGCAACTAAAGATATTGAAAAGTGGAGCACTCAACAACACTTTGAAAATATTCCTGTTTGGGATCGGGAGTTTTTGACTGATGTCTATATGCAACTACAAGGAATTAGGCCTTATTATCGGTTTGTTGAAGTTGATGAAGACCGGTATTTTCTTAATGGCCATTTTCAGCAAGTCAATTTAGCTGCCAGGGAAATGAATATTAAAAAACTCCCAAGCTCGGCTCAAAACTGGGAAAATACCCATTTACGTTACACCCATGGTTTTGGTGCAGTGATAACGCCCGCAGCTCAAGATGCAGCCAAGCCTATTACTTGGTACCTGCGTGATCTTAATTTGTCATCAACAAAAGGCTTTAGTGTTACCAAGGCAGATATATATTTTGGACAAGAAAATTACAAATATGCAGTTGTTCCCAATAAATTAAAAATCATGGGATTAGCGGGTAGTGACCCTACTTTGGACGCTGGTTATATGGGGGGGGCAGGAATCTCTATCCCTTCTTATTTTAGGAAGGCATTGCTGGCTTTTTATCTTAAAGATGAAAAGGTGTTCTTTTCTACTAATATAAATAAGAAAAGTAAGGTGATGTTACATAGGAATATCATTAAGCGTATTAATAAAATCACCCCATTTTTACACTTAGATAAAGACCCATATCTTGTTGTGACTAAAGATAGGTTCTTTTGGATACAAGATGCTTATACCTTATCAAACCACTACCCGGTTTCAAAGCCTGCTGCACATGATTACCTAGATGGCCGGCATGAGTTTAATTATATTCGAAATTCAATAAAAATTACTGTAGATGCTTATAGTGGTGCTGTAAGTTATTATATTTCAAACCCAACAGATCCTATTATTAAGGCTTATAGTCGCGCATATCCTGGTGTTTTTCATAGTTTAGATAGTATGCCTGACATACTAAGTAAGCATTTACGCTACCCTCGAGATTTGTATCACCTGCAAATGAGAGTCTATGCAAAATATCATCAAAAAACGCCAGAGTTATTTTATGAACAAGCAGAAACATGGCAGTTTGCGACAGTCAATGAGAAGCTAGTACTCCCTTACTTTATTACTATGGACTTTAATAATTGTAATGATAGAGAAGAGTTTGTGATGATTAACCCGATGACTCCAGTACATCGTGATAATTTAAGTATGGTGGGGGTTGCAGGTACTTCTGACAATGTGTCGTGTACTGATACTTATTCTCCGAGTATTACGGTACATAAATTTAATAAAGATATACAGGTTAATGGGCCAGCACAGGTTGATGCATTAATTGACCAGAGCCCTGAAATATCGGAGCAGTTTACCTTATGGGATCAACATGGATCAAGAGTTGAAAGAGGGCGAATGATTATTTTACCGATGGAAAACTCGATGCTTTACGTGCAACCGATTTACATGATTTCCACTAAAACAAAAATTCCTGAGCTCACTCGAGTTATTGTTTCTATCGGGAACGAAGTGGTGATGGATAAAACCTTATGGTCAGCATTTAAACGATTGAAAGAACGTTTTATTAAGGAGTCCGATGGGAGAGGGACAGGAACAACGACAGGTGAAAGTTAAATTATAACTTGATTATACTTCGCGCGGTCACGACTGCGGTTTTCTAACCGCTGAGTTTTTGCCAATAGCTACGTTGCTGAAACAATTGCGTAGCTTGCTATGCGCCTGTTTCAGCGCCTTGCTATCGACAAAAATCAGCAGCTTATAAATTCCGCATCCGTGACCGCGCGAAGCATATGTGGGAGCTTTAGCCTGCCGTTTTTGACGATAAGTGTAGCTTAAAATGGCTACAAAATTAAGGCGGAGCAGTTTATAGCTGTAGGGTGGGCAATCTTTTCTGCCCACCTATTCGGCGGATGGTGGGCAAAAAAATCAGCCTCTTCTGCTTTTTATGAAGACCTGTTTCACTTTAAAGAAAGGATAAAGTATTTCCTGATTACCCATGAGTTTCCGTCAAATCATATGGAAAAAGAATAAACCCTTGGGCCACGCGTCATCCCCGAGGTCTTTTATCGGGGATCCATTTTCAGTGAACTAGATTCCTGCTAAGAGAATGCAGGAATGACGGGGTTGCAATGTTGGCTTTTTTTAAATGGCGGAAGCTCATGGGTAATCAGGTAGTATTTTATTTTAGAACTAGGCGACAAAGTTCATCTTCGAGCTCGATTCTTTTTGCTAGGTCTTCCCCTAATACAGATAGGTCTGCTTCTAACCCCGCAGTTTTAAAGCTATTTTTATTATCATCATATTTGTCATTAAAGGCAATAACAGCTTCGGTTGTCCTTGAAAATTCAGGGTAAATACTTTTTGCAGCAGTCAGCACTTTTTCTCTGCGCTCATTTCCTGATAAAAGGTATTCATAAATACCAAAGTGACCTAGAGAAACATAATCAACCAATAGTTGAGAAAACTGAGTTAAGGTCGCGTGAATTTCAGACGAAGCAGAAAAGGGTTTTAAGTCGGCGATTTCACAGTATAAAGACCAGACTTGACTCCTTCCTTGTTGTAGTTCAGAAACTAAATGATGATTATGTTGACGTCTATCAGGTGTTTCATGCATAACGGCCGACATAAGTGACTCCTTTATTTTGTTAGTGTATTTAATTTAAGTTATTTATTAACAAACTTCAACAATTAATTAAAATATAAGGCTTTTATATGTGTTTAGTGAGTGTCATTATCCCCACTTTTAATCGAGCTGTTTTATTAAAACGTGCATTGAAGTCGGTGTATAAGCAAACATTAAGTGAGTATGAGGTGATCGTCATTGATGATGGTTCGACGGATGATTCAGCTGAAATGATACAAGCAGAATTTCCTGATGTCCACTATTATTACCAGTCAAATAGTGGGGTTAGTAGCGCTAGGAATAAGGGGCTGGATGTTGCCAAAGGGGAATGGGTGGCTTTTTTGGACTCGGATGATGAATGGCTGCCGGGGAAACTGGAAAAGCAATTTTCTTTGCTAGAATTAAGTCCTGAACAAAAGGTTTGTCATACAGAAGAAATTTGGATAAGAAATGGTGTCCGAGTCAATCAAATGAAAAAACACCGGAAAACAGGTGGCTGGATTTTTCCGCAATGCTTGCCTTTGTGTGCAATGTCCCCGTCATCAATTGTTGTTCATCGCTCTGTCTTTGATGATGTCGGTTTTTTTGATGTTGAGCTTCCCGCATGTGAGGATTATGATTTATGGTTGCGCATTACTTCAAAATACCCAGTACTCTATATTGAAGAGCCACAAATTCTCAAATATGGTGGGCATGAAGATCAGCTTTCTCAAAAATATTGGGGAATGGATCGGTATAGGATTAAAGCATTACAGAAAGTAATTGAAGGAAATATGTTAAATGCTGAAAATAAACAACAAGCTATTGCTATGTTATTAAAGAAAAGTAAAATATTCCAGCAAGGTGCATTAAAAAGAGGAAAGATTGAAGATGCTCAGCACTATCAGCAAATAATAGATTTTTTCAAGTAAAAAATTAATATGTTTACCTGATTACCCATGAGCTTCAGCCGTATATAACACACTAGACCCACGTCATACCAGCAGGGATTGCTGGTATCCAGTGTATAGGGACATACGACCTGGATAATTAGCTTATACTTGATTATACAATCACCCCATCCTTGGGTTCTAGATCTCGGCACAAATCTGTCTGGAACAGATTTGCATTTACCCAAAGGGCATTATGCAGGATAGCATAATGTGAATCCCTGCCGAGATGACGTATAACAGTTGAATCGGCCATTTTTATAAAATGGCTGAGACTCGTACGTAATCAGG
>JALSLS010000236.1 GCA_026988195.1 Methylomonas sp. | reverse complement strand
CGGTGTATTATCTGGCCCTATTGTTATAGCCAATAATGCAATCTATTCAATGGGATCAGGTTTAGCTTTGCGCTTACAAAATATACCTGGCTTTACAGTCAGTGGCAATATCGGCGTAGGCAGTGCACAGCCATCTCAGAGTATAGAGGCTTGGAACCCAAGCGGCAATCCTGATCTTGACTTTAATGACTTGACTAACAAGGATGTCTCTGTTGCCGTGGGTTCGTTTCTTATAGGTAATGCAGATGCCAATCATATAGTTAGTCGAGATTTCGAACATACCGAAAGACTCGATAGCTTAGATGTAGGAGCCTATTTATTTAACCCCAATAAAGGCCTTGACTGGCCAATTCAAGCTGGATTTAAAACAGTGGTTATTGATACAGATCAAGATGGCATTCAAGATTCTCTGGATAATTGCGTCAATATTGCAAATCCAAATCAGAGAGATACCGATGGAGATGGCTATGGTAACTATTGCGATGGCGATCTCAATAATGATGGAAATGTTAGTTTTGGCGATTTGCAGATATTTAAAAACCGTTTCGGTACTACTGATTTAGATGCTGATTTTGACGGTAATGGCCAAGTAAGTTTCGGTGACCTTAATATTTTTCGCACTTTATTTGGTCGCTCTCCAGGGTAAAGTCAGAAACACAAATATTGCGTTTTTTATACCATTTTAGCCCCAAATTTCTTTTATTTGGGGCTTTTTTATCTATAAACCATACTCTATTTGAACGTTTTTTTAACTTTAAAAGCAGTATAGGCGGTTGCTAATAATTTTCAGATAATAATATCAACAGCAGCTTTATTAGCTTTGTCATAGTTAATCTTTATCTCTTTGAGAAGCTGGTTCAATAGTAGCGCAAAAACGATCATTTATAGCTTCCAATGGAGCCTTAAAGCCAAGGGGGGATAGAAGAAAAAACCTTATTCAATCATTGCTGCTTTAGCAACGGCTTTGGGTACAATTGTTTTCCCAATAGGGAAAAGTGCAATTTTGGCAAGTTTAAAATGCTGAAGTCCAAAGGGAATACCGATAATAGTTATACAACAAATTAATGCAGCAAAAGCATGACCTAATGCTAACCAAAGCCCTCCAAAAATAAACCAGATAATATTTCCAAGCAACCCTGCAACTCCGGTTCCTATATCACCTTCACCCTTTAAGTTACGTCTATTGATTGCTTCACTTCCAAAAGGGAAAAAAGCAAACCGTCCCATAACAAAACAGGCTTTACCCCAAGGAATACCAAGAATAGTCAAGTAGCAAATACACCCTATAACCCACCAAAGCACCCCAAGTTCAAACCCTCCAAACACGAACCACAAAATATTTCCTATTAGTCTCATATTTTCTCTTTTAATAAATGCCATCTCCATTACAGATAAAGCATTCCTATACTATACTTCAATAAATATTATTAATATCAGGTACCCAATAATGGATAAAGAGAATAGAAAACACCCTAGGTTTTGTCCCAAAGGATTAAGTGCCAAAATTAGCATTTCCCCGCCTCCCCCTCAGGATAAAATAACCCTTGAAGGTACTATTATTGATATGAGCTATACAGGCATAAAAATAAAGCTCAACTCACCTTTTAATGAAAGCCTTCAAAAAAGTATAATTCTTATTAACTTAACATTGCCTGAATCAGGGGTTCCCATTACTATTCACGGCACTATCAAGCACTTATGTAATGTTTCAGAATATGGCTTGCAGTATGCCAACACACACACTGAAAGTGACATAGATGATTTAATGTTTGAATGTATAAAAATTACAGATAACCAAGTACAAGATAACCTGCAATTTTTATAGCAAAGAAAATTAGGTACAAACAACTCTAGAATACAAGCTTTCTTGACCTTGTTAGCCTAGTTATAAGGATCTAGCCCTTAAAAAAGCTTGTTCAGAAATACTACCCCATTTTGTAACTTGAGTTCTAAACTGAGTGACTGATTCATAAACCTTTTTAGATAACGCATCCTTAGCAGCCAATTCAAGAACCACTTCTTCTGAAAGCTGCTTTAAAGTTTTTAAAACATCATCAGGTAGTGGCAATACTTTCACTTTATGCTTGTTGATTAAAGTATCTAAAGCTTGGTTATTTCTCGCTGTATACTCTGAAATCATATCCATATTGGCTGCTTTACAGGCGGTTAAAACAATGACTTGCAAGTCCTTTGGCAAAGCATTAAAAGCTTTTTCATTAATTAAAGCTTCCATTGTTGAGCCTGGCTCATGCCAACCAGGGTAATAGTAATATTTAGCTACTTTATGGAACCCAAAAGCCAAATCATTATAGGGGCCAACCCATTCAGTTGCATCCAACGCGCCCGATTGTAATGAAGTAAATAACTCCCCCCCTGGCATATCAACAGTGGTACCACCAGCACGGCGAAGAACTTCTCCACCTAAGCCTGGAATTCGCATTTTCAAGCCTTTTAAATCATCAATGCTTTTTATTTCCCGATTAAACCACCCAGCCATTTGTACACCTGAGTTACCCGTCGCAGTCGGAATAATTCCAAATGGTTTATACAGCTCTCGCCACAATTCCATACCGCCGCCATAATACAACCAGGCATTCATTTCCTGTGCAGTTAAACCAAAAGGCACCGCTGAAAAAAACTGCGTTGCCGGTGCTTTTCCTTTCCAATAATAAGCTCCAGAATGCCCCATCTCGGCAACACCACTAGAAACAGCATCAAACACTTCAAAAGCTGGAACTAGTTCTTTAGCCCCATAAACTTTAACTTTTATCCGCCCACCACTCATTTCAGTGATCAATTTGGCTAATAAATTGGCATTAGTGCCTAGTCCTGGGAAGTTTTTAGGCCATGCGGTGACCATTTTCCACTTAAATTGAGCGCCAGCATTAGCAACATTGGGGGCAAGCAGTGTTCCACCGGCAGCCAAAGAACCAACACCCGCCTTTTGTATAAAATCGCGCCTTTTCATAAATCAATCCAAAAGATATTTAAAATATAACTAAAGACTATAGAGGCTATAAGTAAAGAGCAAGTGCTGTTTAGTTTTTTTGATCATTGAAAAACAATGCAAACAGATTAGAATAGCTTTTTGCATGGCTTCATTGTGTTTTCTGTGGTTCAAGGGGCAGCCAGAGCGGTAATTCCACCCTCTGGAATTACCTATATTGCTCGGCCGAACACCCCTTGAATTTAATTTGACTGCATTGGTCTTTAGAGTTAACCTGCTTTCATCTAAACTAACATATAAAGTCATATGATTTTATAGTATGACTTAAACCTCAAAAAAATGGTTGCATATAGAATCCCAGGAGTACTGAGTTACCCGCCCTCTCAACAACCGTCAGTAGTCCCATTTACAAGACAGCCTTTTTCCCAACCTGGCACACTCAACACAAATAGGGAGCATCGGATTGAGCAAGAGCTGGAAGCAGAAAAAAAAGAAATTGCACTGGATATTTGTCAATTCATCCTAGATATGACGGGGATTATTGACCCTACACCTGCCTCAGATGGCACCAATGCCATCATATCTCTAGGCAGAGGGCGATGGATTGATGCTGTTATTAGTGTGGTTAGTATTGCTCCTTACATCGGTGACTTTGCTAAATTAGGTAAATTACCCAGGTATCTTGCCTCAATCCGAAAAGCCATCCGCATAGCCAAGACTGACGCACAATGGTCAATAGCTTTAAAAAGTTATTGACTCAGTTAAAAAAGGTTATTGATCAGCTTTATGATCTAGGGGCTGATAAATTACCCCAAAGTGCTAATAAAATACTTCGACAGATTAAACGTGACATAGATAAATTTTTAAACCCTACTTCAGGTAGCACCGTTTCAAGTGAAACAGTAGGGGATCTCATTGCAAACAGTCCAAAAAACACCCGTCCAAAGGCTAAACAAAAAAGTAATATACCCTCTAAATCAAGAGAAAAAAAGATAGAGGAGAAACCAAAAGAAGTAGTTTCCAGCGAGAAAGAGAGTGATATAATTGATGGGAGTGGGGGAAAGAATGTAGGAAAAACTCCTACTTATAAAATTGGTGATACTGATGGTGGCCCTGGGGTATGGAGTAAGGAAACCACACCCGCTAAAGGTGCTAATTATCAAGGAAAAGTGACTGGTGCGCCAAAGGGTACTGAATATGTGGTAGAAACGTCTGCCATGAAGTCGGGTCGGAAGAAATTCGATGGTTATGATCCTGACAGCAATGTGCTGATTGATGCCAAGGATTGGAAAACAGGAAAAGGAGGGTGGCCAGTGGAGGGGCAAAAGTGGTCAAAAGAAAAAGTGATTAAGGAGGCAAGCGACCAAGCTAAAATTGGCAAAGAGGTTGGCTCCAAGGTGGAATGGCATGTACCAACCAAAGAAAAAGCAGCTGAGCTTCGAAGGATTTTCAAAGATGAAGGCATTGATGTTGGTGTTAAAGTCATCCCTAAAAATTAATTGAGTTTAAGTATGATGGAAGAATATTTTTTGAGTGTTCGCTGGAAAAACCGAGCAATGACAGCAGAACAATACCTTGCTTTCAGCAAAGGGCTGTTACAGACACTGATACAGTTCGACCCAGTGTTTGCTAATCTTTTTAGCTGGGGACAAGCTCCAAGCCAAAAAGCCTGGTTTGCGCAAGATTACAGTGATCTTGATGACAAAGTGTTTCCGCAAATTAACGAGGAAGACCTTCGTTATCAAAACCCTGACCCTGATAATTGGGAACTCGCTTTGGACTCAACGTGCTTTAAAGGGTTTAGAATGTCCTATTCCAATACGGATATTCTCGAAGAGGGTCAGCTTACTGTAAGCATAGGCGCAGGAGCAATGGATGATGATATTTTGAATGTTGTTGGTATTGAATTCCCAAAGGTCAATTATCCCCAATTTTACGAGTACGATTTTGTATCTGACCTGATGAAAGTTGTGATTGAATATTGCCAGCCTCAACATGGGTATGCCATTTCTCACCCGTTTTGGGAAGCGGTAGAATTAGAAGGGGAGCCAATAGGCACTTGCCCGATTGGCTGGCTCACCTATCTGGCGGATGCTTCTGCAAATGATCTGCTTCCTCCTGATGTTGAACGCGAAGTGCAATCAACAGGGGGTACGCTCATTACCTTAAAACACTCGCCACCGCCTTCAACAGACAACCCGGAAGATATCGCAAATGCGATCCGCATTCGCGATATTTTGATGCCGTTGTTGGTGAATGAGGTAGTGGGTTAAATCTGTGCTTACCCTGAGAATAGTAAAATATGAAAGTGATTTATTGCATAATTTCCTCATGAAATATTATCAAGAAATCACCTGCCCTAACCGTACTAATACCGACTTGATGAAATCAGACAGAAGTGATGGAGGTGTACAACGATATCGTTGCCAGACTTCAGACTGTCCAACCAACACTTTCATATTGGAATATTGTTACAAAGCCTGTGAATTTGAAATCCAACAATAAATTATCGAAATGACTATCAATAGCAGTGGCACTCGAGACACAGCACGAGTTCTTAAAATCAATAAAAACACAGTGACCCGCACTTTAAAAAGTAAAGAAAGCAGCCTTGCTCAAGTGAACCCTCTTTTTCAGACTTTTGATCAAGGGAAATCATTGGAGGTCAGGCTAGAACCGGTCTGCTGTGAAGAAGCAGAAATTAAGGGGTTAGAGCCAATACCAGTAAGCTAGTAACACTCCCGAAATTACTTGGACACATTGGGGCGCGAAGCTTTAGAGACTGTGAAAGCACTCTGTCTTTGGCCTACTTTTATAGCAAAAAATAGTAAGCTAAAGCACTGCGCCCCAATAACTTAATGGCAGTGACGCGGAGTGGTGGGTAACTATAAACCTATATAAAAAGGATTTTTCATAAAATAACCTGCTTTGTTTATCAATTGTCATATTGATATGTCATATTAACTATTGGTGACAATTATCTTGATCTAGCTCTCATATTTAAGATTAAAAACCATAGATCAAGATATTTTGCTATAATTAAAGGATTTTCGTAATTCAAACCCTCTACTTAGGAGATATAAAAACATGGCAATTAAAGTTGCAATCAATGGTTATGGTCGTATCGGACGTAATGTTCTTCGTGCATTGTATGAATCAAATCGTACTGGTGAAATCCAAATCGTTGCTATTAATGACTTAGGAAATGCAGAAACTAATGCTCACCTAACTCAATATGATACTGCTCATGGTAAATTTCCTGGTACAGTTAGCGTTAAAGATGGTGACTTAGTTGTTAACGGCGACGTAATCAAAGTTTTCGCTGAAAGAGATCCATCTAAACTACCTTGGGCTGACTTAGATATTGATGTAGTTCATGAGTGTACTGGTTTCTTTGCTAGCAAAGACAAAGCTTCAGCTCATATTGCTGCTGGTGCTAAAAAAGTTATCATTTCTGCGCCAGGCGGCGCTGATGTTGATGCAACTATCGTTTACGGTGTCAACCACAAAACATTAAAAGCATCTGATACAGTTATTTCTAATGCTTCTTGTACGACTAACTGTTTAGCACCATTAATCCAGCCTTTACTTGACACAATTGGTGTTGAACAAGGGTTAATGACAACGATTCACGCATACACTAACGACCAAGTATTAACTGACGTTTATCACCCTGATTTACTACGTGCTCGTTCTGCAACACAATCTATGATCCCAACAAAAACGGGTGCAGCAGCGGCTGTGGGCTTAGTGCTACCTACTTTAGTGGGCAAGTTAGATGGTTTCGCAATGCGCGTACCTACAATCAACGTATCTGTTGTTGATTTAACATTCACAGCAAGCCGTGACACAACAGTTGAAGAAGTTCATGAAATTTTAACAGCGGCTTCTGAAGGTCACTTAAAAGGTATTTTGAACATCAACACACTTCCTTTAGTGTCTATTGATTTCAATCATGACCCAGCTTCATCTACTTACGATAAATCATTAACTAAAGTAAACGGTCGTTTAGTTAAAGTTCTATCTTGGTACGATAACGAGTGGGGCTTCTCTAACCGTATGCTTGATACTACGGTTGCTTTAATGAATGCTAAATAACGGAACAACATGCTAAGAAGAACTAAAATTCTGGCAACTCTAGGCCCGGCTTCTGATAAGCCGGGCGTATTGGAAGCCTTATTCGAAGCGGGCATCGATGTTGTTCGTATGAATTTCTCTCATGGCGTTGCTCAAGACCATATTGATAGAGCAGCTGCAGTTCGTGCATTAAGCAAAAAAACAGGGCGTTTAGTCGGCATTCTTTGTGACTTACAAGGTCCAAAAATTCGTATTGCTAAATTTAAAGAGACTAAAGTCTGGCTAAACGAGGGACAAGATTTTGCTTTAGATATTAATCTAGGCACTGATGATGGCACCACTGAAGAAGTCGGTATCATTTACAAACCTCTTGCAGCAGAAGTTAAGAAAGGTAGTCGCTTATTATTAGATGACGGTCGTATCGTGCTTGATGTTGTTTCTACTAATGGCACCCGCATTGAGTGTACTGTTCATGTCGGCGGCCATTTATCTAACAATAAAGGCATCAACCTACAAGGCGGTGGCTTATCTGCAGCGGCATTAACAGAGAAAGATAAAGAAGACATTAAGACAATTGGCGTTATTGGTGCTGATTATGTTGCTGTTTCTTTTCCTCGTTGCGCTGAAGATTTACACGAAGCAAGAAGACTACTAGAAGCTGAAAACTGCTATGCAGGTATCGTTTCTAAAGTTGAACGTGCTGAAGCGATTGAAGCGATGGATGAAATTATTCTCGCCTCTGACGTAGTGATGGTTGCTCGTGGTGATTTAGGCGTTGAAATTGGTGATGCCAACTTACCGGCTGTGCAAAAAAGGTTAATTTCTCGCTCTAGAGACCTTAATCGTGCAGTTATTACGGCGACACAGATGATGGAATCAATGATCGAAAACCCGATTCCTACCCGTGCCGAAGTCTTTGATATTGCTAATGCTGTTCATGATGGTACTGATGCGGTAATGCTTTCAGCTGAAACAGCTTCAGGCAAGTACCCTGTTCAAGCAGTTAAAGCAATGGCTGATATCTGTAAAACAACAGAAACACAAGCCAGTGTACGTAAATCTGCACACCGCATGGACAAGCAGTTCTCACGAACTGACGAAGCTATTGCCATGTCTGCTATGTATTTAGCTAACCATTCTAATGTGACAGGTATTGCTACATTAACTGAATCTGGATCTACTGCTTTATGGATGTCTAGAATCAGTTCAGGTATACCTATTTATGCATTCAGCAGTCATAGAAAGACTTTAGCAAAGGTGACTATCTATCGTGGTGTATTTCCTGTTTACTTTACTCATGAATCTATGGATCATGTCGATGTAAACAATGAAATATTGGCTAGATTAAAAGCACGAAATTGCGCTAAGCAAGGTGAAACATTTATCATCACTAAAGGTGACTTAACAGGCACTGAAGGTGGAACAAATGCACTTAAAGTAGTTACTTTAGGTGAAGGCTTAACACCTTAAACTTGTTGTATTTTATGCTCAGAAGACACCCTGAGCATAAAATATTATAAGAATGCCCAACCCAAGTTAATGTAGGATGTGCTGACGATAGGAAGCGCATCGCATGCTGTTGATGCGCGTCCTATCGTCAGCACATCCTACTTATTTTCTTACCTTAGGAACGTGCATGAAACAACTTCCCGATTTCTAACTTGTCTTTTTGCTCCAGATGGAATGATCTCATTCGTTGCATAGCTTGCTATGCGCCTCGTGAGATCATTCAACCTGAAACAAAAATCCTACGTTATAATTTCAGGAAGTTATTCCATACACGTTCCTTAATGGCAGTGAAGCTCTCAGTGAGTAAGCTCATTCTTTTAATGATTCCTTAACCTTCCATGATTTCTTCCCTCCCCCCCATTGTTAGCCTGTCACTTAACCCTGCGATAGACCTAACTTATGAAATAAACGACCTACAGCACGATCAAAAAACCCGCGCCACAGCCAGCCATTACGACCCAGGCGGCACAGGCATTAATGTTGGTCGCGCATTAGAAAAATTAAACGTCCACTCATATACCTGCTGCATTACTGCGGGAAAAATGGGGGAGTTTCTTCATTCTATGCTAAATCTAGAACTTAACAATGTAAGCACCTTACAAGTTAATGGTGAAACCCGTATTAACACCACACTGATACAAAAATCGCCCCAATTTCAATATGAAATAAATGCTGCTGGACCTTCAGTCACCCCCGAACAACTCGATAAAATAATCAATCAATTTTTAACACTCTGCCAGCAAGGCATAGGCATTCTAACGGGCTCACTTCCTCCCGGCACTCCTGATAGTACCTACAAAAACATAAACCTTGCTCTACAAAAACAAGGAGGGCGCTGCATCATTGATGCACCAGTTGCCGTAATGAAAGAAGCATTACTAAGTAAACCATTCTTAATCAAACCTAACCAGCATGAACTGGAAATACTCACTAACAAGAAGTTAAACAATATTGAACAAATTGCCAACGAAGCCCGCTCTCTAGTTGAACAAGGCTGCCAATATGTTTGTGTTTCTTTAGCTGAAAAAGGTGCTCTTTTAGTGGGTACAAAAAATAGCTATTACTGCAACTCGCCTAAAATCAAAGTCCGCTCAACTGTTGGAGCAGGTGATTCGATTGTGGCAGGACTGGCCTATGCCTTTACTCAGAAACAAAGCCCAGAACAGGCACTAAAATTTGCTGTTGCATGCGGAGCCGGAACCGCAATGCAAGCAGGCACTCAATTATTTAATCCAGATGAGTTAAAGCCCTTATCAGAACAAATCACTCTTAAAACCCTTAATATTTAAACACTCATTGTATAAGATGGCGAAACCATACAAGTTACCACTCATTTATCCCTAGTCGATAAGACCCTACATACCCCCAGCCAATTAAATTTAGCTATTATGTTTTTTACTCTTGCTCACCCTATCATAGCCCATCACCCCGATGATTTAACCGTAGACTGGGCTCAACACGTTGTTAACCAACATAGTAGCCAGACAACGGTTACACAGCTAACAATACTCTCTGTCGATATAGGGACTACCACCCGTATCCGCATTAAAGTTGAACATAACAGTCCAGAACTATTACCAACCTTCTGGTTTATTAAAATTCCCTCCCTTAGCTGGCGTGCACGTGCGATTACAGCATTACCCCGCTTACTCCATACAGAATCTCGCTTTTACAATGAATTAGCCATCCACACACCGGTAAATAAGCCCAGAGCCTTAATAGCAAAAAGTATTTTCTCTAGGGGTTCAACCTTGGTTTTAAATGATATTACCGAACAAGGTGGAATACCAGGAAGTGCCAGTGACACATTAACCGTACAACAAGCCGAACTTATTATTGAACAATTAGCAAAACTGCATGCTAATTTCTGGGGTAAAACAGAGCAAACTCAATATCAGTGGCTTGCAGGCCCCATCAGACAGCTAGAAGATCATTTAGGCACTGCATTAGCCGTTCCGCTAATGAAAAGAGGCTTAAAAAAAGCAGGTGGCTTGGTTCCCAAAGCATTACAGCCCCCCCGCCATTCATTATGCCCGCCATCGCCGTAAAAACATGCAGTTTTTAGCACAAGAAACCCAAACAATTACCCACCATGACTGCCATCCAGGCAACTTATTTTGGCATGATCAAAAACCAGGGTTATTAGATTGGCAAATGGTAAGAATTGGGGAAGGCATTAGTGATATTGCTTACTTTCTTGCTACTTCCCTTTGCCCAGAAACCAGAAGAGAAAGTGAAATTGGGTTAATCACCCACTATATAAAACACCTCACTAGCCTAGGTGTTTCAGAAATCAATTTAGAAAAAACCATTCAACGGTATCGAGCCCATTTGGTATACCCTTTTGAAGCGATGCTAGTCACTTTAGCAGTGGGCGATATGATGGAGTTAGAGGCCAATAAAACACTAATAGAACGAACTGCAAAAGCAGTTTCAGACAACACCGCTTTTTCCGCTATACAGCTATAGCCCTACCGCGAAAGAGATGATTATTTACACTTATTCTCACATCGACATTAGGTTAAAAGCTACGTTACAGAACACTCAGCTTTGCATATGACAACATTAACCATTTTAAACCAACACCCTGAAAATTAATTTGCACGCGCTCTTGCGCACCCTCACCTTCCATCTGAAGAACTACCCCCTCTCCAAATTTCACATGTTGTACACGTTGTCCCATTTTATAGGTGCCTACTTGCTGTATTGACGATCGTTTTTTCTTAACAGCCGTCACTGGCCGCGTGACATTAGCTCGAATTCGAATTTCTTGAATATATTCTGCCGGTATTTCCTTTAAAAATCGAGAAGGTCTAGGGTAAGTTTCTTTACCATAAAGTCTTCTTGATTCGGCATGAGTAACAAACAACTGCTCCATGGCTCGGGTTATTCCTACATAACACAAACGTCTTTCTTCTTCTAAGCGAGCGACATCATCGGTTGATTGTTGCGATGGAAATAAACCTTCCTCAAGTCCCACTAGAAAAACCATTTTAAACTCTAAGCCTTTCGCTGAATGCAGTGTCATTAGCTGCACACAGTCTTCGTAGTCATCACCTTGCATATCCCCCGATTCAAGCGCAGCATGAGCCAAAAACATATCCAGTTCATTTAAGTTTTCTTCATTTCCCTCATCAAAATCAAATAGACCTGCGGCATTTGCAAGCTCTTCTAGGTTTTCTATTCTTGCCTCGCCTTTTTCACCTTTTTCTTTTTTATAAGCTTCAACTAAGCCGCTTTTCTCTACAATAAGTTTAACTTTTTCAAATAGATCTTTATCTTCAGCTTGTTTTCCTAACCCTACAATTAACTCTAAAAATCCTTTTAGAGCATTAGTTGCGCGTGGTGTGAGTCGGTTCTGATTCAATAATTCAACAGCCGCCTTCCATAAAGTTATTTCATTTGCTCTAGCTAGAAACCGAATTTCTTCGATTAACTTTGCCCCAATACCTCGCGTTGGCGTATTAATAACGCGCTCAAAAGAGGCATCGTCATTATGATTAGACATAATGCGTAAATAAGCCAAGGCATTTTTAATTTCCATTCGCTCAAAGAACCGTAAACCACCATAAACCCGGTAAGGCGTTCCGGTGGTCATCAATTTTTCTTCAAACTGTCTTGATTGGGCATTTGAACGATATAAAATCGCCACATCACTGCGCGAACCACCATCATCGACCCATTTTCTGATTTTTTCCACCACAAAATAAGCTTCATCTTGCTCATTAAAAGCGGTGTACTCCGAGATTAATTCACCATCACCTGCTTCAGTCCATAATTCCTTACCCATCCGGGAGTCATTTTTAGCAATCAAGGCATTGGCTGATTTAAGTATATTGCCCGTAGAGCGATAATTCTGCTCTAATTTAATTACTTGATGATTAGGGTAATGTGATTGAAAATTATATAAATTTTCTATTTTTGCTCCGCGCCAGCCGTAAATAGATTGGTCATCATCCCCTACCACAAATAGGTTATCTTTACCTTCCGTCAATAACCTTAACCAAGCATATTGAATGGTATTGGTATCTTGAAATTCATCCACATGAACTTGCTTAAACCTATCCTGATAAAACTCTAAAACATCCTCGTTATCACGCAATAATTCATGTGCTCTCAACAATAGTTCAGCAAAATCCACCAAACCTGAACGATTACAAATTTCCTCATAGGCTTTATAGATTTGTAATTGAGTCCTCAGAAAAATATCGTTAGGCTCAGGCATATGTCTTGCCCGAATACCTTCATCTTTTTGGGCATTAATAAACCACATCATTTGTTTTGGTGGCCATTTTGTTTCATCTATATTTAAGCTTTTTACTAAACGTTTAATAATCCTTAGCTGATCATCTGAATCAATCACCTGAAAGGTATCGGGCAATTTGGCCTGTTTAGCATGTCGCCTTAATAAGCGATGAGCAATCCCATGAAAAGTCCCTATCCACATGGACTGAGCTGAAATATTAAGTAAATCCTCAACCCGCCCTTTCATTTCTTTTGCGGCTTTATTGGTAAAAGTAACGGCTAAAATATTATGAATAGACAGGCCTTCTACTTGTATCTGCCATCCAATTCTATGTACTAAAACCCGCGTTTTTCCACTTCCCGCTCCCGCTAAAATAAGCATGGATCGACTAGGGGCTGATACGGCTAGGCGCTGCGCATCATTTAAAGAGTCAATGAGTGAGTTTTGTTTTTCCATGGTTTATCACTTGCACATTTTTACAAGCTGTGTATATTGAGTCAATTAAACAAACCCTATTACGGGCATAATAAAAAATAAAGAGGTGGATTCAATGAGTTTTGATTATAAACGCTTAATAAATCGTGAAATTAATGTTGGAGATAAAGACAAAAAAATGCGCTTAATCGCAGGCTCAATTCTGTTATTCATTTCATTATTCACTGCAAAAATCATCCTTCTTCTTGTTGGCTTAGTTTTAATCGCAACAGGTTATACTCGTGTCTGTCCAGCCTATTCAGCCATGGACAAAAATACCTTAGAAGAATCTTAGGAACGTGCATGAAACAACTTCCCGATTTCTAACTTGTCTTTTTGCTCCAGATGGAATGATCTCATTCGTTGCGTAGCTGGCTATGCGCCTCATGAGATCATTCCACCTGAAACAAAAATCCTACGTTATAATTTCGGGAAGCTATTCTATACACGTTCCTTAATTTAATTATACTCCGCACAGTTAAGTTTTCGGCTTTTATATTGCATTGTTTTATGCTGACAGAAAACCAAAATATCGCTGATGTGGAGTTTAAATAATACAAGGACGTGTTTATCAACTGTTTATTAGAGTCTATAAACAGCATTAGGAGGCTGGAAATAAATAATCAGCTCCTTTCCTGTTCACTCAAACAAATCACTGCTTACACGTGACAACTACTTTCCCCATCCCTAAAGATCACTCTCTGCGCTTTAACTTACATAATGAAGTCCATGCGCGAACTCCTATTTCTTTAAAAATCCCCGCAAGCACAAGCTTCCTTGCATTAGCACTCAACCACGAAGAAAAACAGCTTGAGCGAATTCATTTGGCTAAATTATGTGACCGTTACGGTATTACAGCTCCCAATGAAAGTGCTTCCCACTTTAGTGCCACCTTCGATTCATTTAAAATGAATTGGGAAGACCATGCTGAATTTAGCTCTTACTCCTTTTTCATTAGAAAAAATACCGACGAGCCATTTTCCATGCTGGCTCTTCAAGAAGTTCCTGCTGAATGGCTCAGTCAATTACCTGGTAAAATTGTCGTTGCAGCTCACGCAGATATTATTCAGCCGACATCACCTTCTGTATCAAGTAATGAAGCCATTTCAAGCTTTTTCTCCAACAATTGCATTGTAGGTGCTGAAGTAACAGGTGGAGCTGCGCGTGCATTTACTGATTTTAAAATTCACGCAGATGGCTTTAGCCGGTTTTTAATTATCAATTCACATTTAAAATCAAGGCAGGCTGGCAGGTTATTACAACGTCTATTTGATATTGAAGTGTATCGGGTTATGGCATTATTAGCCTACCCTGTAGCAAAACAATTAATACCAGAACTTAACAATGCCAATAAGCAATTATTGTCAATCACTTCATCCATGTCAGAGTCCCCAGAAAATGCGAATGACAATGAGCTACTGGATGAGTTAACCACGCTCGCCGCTCAAATTGAGAATAATATCGCAACTCACCAATACCGTTTTGGCGCAGCGAGTGCGTACTACCATATTGTAGAGCAACGTATTGAAGACTTACGAGAAGTCCGAATCCAAGGTATTCAGACGATTGGCGAGTTTATGAAAAAGCGCTTGGAACCAGCGATTAGTACCTGCACTTCAACCTCTAAACGTTTTAATTCCTTATCAAAGCGGATCAATAATGCAGGACAATTACTGCGTACTCGCGTGGATATGACTATTGAACGTCAAAACCAGGCTTTACTGACCTCAATGGACTTACGTGCAAAAATGCAATTACGTCTACAGGAAACAGTTGAAGGGCTCTCGATTGTCGCTATTACCAGTTATATAGTAGGGCTTATTGGCTCCATTACAAAAGCTGCTAATACCTATGAACATATTGATATTAACCCAGCACTTGCGACGGGACTTTCAATCCCGGTTATTCTTATTATTGTTGCTTTAGGTGTTAGGCGTATCCACAATAAAATTCACACGTGGAATGAAGATTAAGGCAATGATAGTGTAGGAGCGTCCGCCCCCGGCGCGAAGGAAATTGAAAGTTTTAGAGAAAAGAGCCTTATTTTAATCGCGACGAGGGCGGACACTCCTACTTTGAGTGTTTTATTCTAAAATAACCTAGCTTTCCAGCTGATTTCATCTAAACTTTAAGCCAAGATAGTCTTTAAAATTCATTAGGGTAGTACAAATATGACGCTTCAAAAAACATTAGGGTTATTAATCCCCTTGCTATTCAGTGTAAACACTTGGGCAGATACACTTAAAATCAACCCAAACCATCCCAACGAATATGTCGTGGTTAAAGGCGATACTTTATGGGATATTTCAGGTCAGTTCCTGGAAAACCCATGGCAGTGGCCAAGTCTATGGAATAATAACCCTCAAATTAAAAACCCGCATTTAATCTATCCGGGGGACACGCTTTACTTCTCTATTGTTGATGGAAAACCACGCTTAAGCTTCTCCAGAAATAACAAAATAAGTCCTAAAATTAGAGAATCTTCTATTGAACAGGCCATAAAACTAATTCCAACCGATGCCATTTCACAATTTTTAACCTCTCCTCGCATTGTAAGTGAAACAGAACTAGAATTATCGCCCTATGTTATTGAAATTGCGGGAGAGCACCTGATAGCCGGCAATGGTGACAGAGTTTATGTTCGCTCAATAGAAAACCCAAAAAGTCTCTCCTATACTATATATCGTAAAGGCGAAACCTATATTAACCCTGAAACTCAAGAAATATTAGGCTACGAAGCAAAATATATTGCAGATACAACAATACAACGCTCAGGAGACCCCGCCACACTCCTTATTACTCAGGCTAGCCATGAGGTTCGTAAAGGGGATCGATTAATGGGAAGTAATAAAAATGAGCTCGCCCTCAATTTTTTTCCTTACCCTCCTAAAGAAACTATTTCGACCCATATCATTAGCGTACTAGATGGTGTTTCCCAAATAGGTCAACATAATATTGTTGTGCTTGATAAAGGTATTGTTGACAATTTAAAGGTGGGGCATATATTAGACATCTATCACAAAGGTCGTACCATTATTGACCCTTATAGTGGCAATACTAATGAAAATGTAAAGTTACCTGACGAAATTGCAGGGTTGCTTATGATTTTTCGTACCTTTGATAGAGTAAGTTATGCTTTAGTTCTTGAAGCCAATCAAGCAATCCATATTCTAGACCAAGCTAAAACACCTTAGGTTTTATCTCTTAACTTAATATGACTGTGAACTAAGGTAACTCGCAATAAATAAACTACCACCCATCGTTCCTACGCTCCAGCGTGGGAATGCAGCTTGTGACGCTCCAGCGTCACGGAACGCTGGAACGTTCAGCAATGAATTCCCACGCTGGAGCATGGGAACTATTTTGCTAGTTTATTTATTGCGAGTTACCTAAAAGGATACTGTAGGATGTGCTGAGGAACGAAGCGCATCAATAGCCGTCGATGCGCCTTCTGCGTCGGCACATCCTATAAAGTTGATACCCATAAACTAGGAAAGTAAAGTATGTATAAAGCAGCTGTGAAAGTATTGTGCTTTTTAGCTTCTTTGAAAAGGATGCGAGTTACCTAAGTTAGAGAGCTGGAAAGAAGTCCAGAATGCTTTAAATCAACTAACCACACAATGTTACGTGCAAAAAAAACCCCCATCAGCCGAAAACCTTAAATACTGGCTTGCCCTGCTAAGAACACCAGGGGTAGGCAGTAAAACATTTATTAAAATACTAGACACCTATTTACCAGAGCAATTATTTTCACAAACATCAGCAGCACTTTTGGCTATAGGCCTCAATCAAAAAAGTATTGATTATATAAACGCCCCTGACTGGGATTTAATTGAAAATGA
>JALSLS010000235.1 GCA_026988195.1 Methylomonas sp. | reverse complement strand
ATGTTAGTCAAATGTTAGATGAACAGGGGAATATCGAATATTACCTGTCTCATTTTACTGATATTACCCATTTTAAAAATACTCAGGCGGCTTTTGCTAGGCGTATCAAGATTGAAAGTGTGGTCTCTGAAATTGCAATAAACTTTTTAGAATCTGGGTATGATTCTATGAATATTACAATTAATAATTGTTTGCAATTATTAGGGCATGAGTTGGCGGTAGATAGAAGTTATCTATTCCGTATATCTGACGACTTAACCTTTATGTCAAATACCCATCAGTGGTGTGAAGAGGGTATTAAACCTATGAGTAGTCGTATGCAAAACATTAAGCTTACCAAGTATTCATGGTTCACATTTCAATTATTAGATAATAAAGTTGTTCGAATTGATGATGTTGACAATTTGCCCGCTGAAGCCAGTAATGAATATGCAGAATTTCAGCACCAGTCGATGAAATCCATGTTGGCAGTGCCTATTTCTGATAAAGGTAAAATTACCGGTTTTTTTGGGTTTGATAGGGTTAAAGAGAAAAGAAATTGGCGTGACGAAGATATCCCGCTTTTTAAAATGATTGCAAAAGTGTTTTCTTTAGCTCAATACCAGCACAAAATTGAGCAAGAAAATGTTGAACATTTGGAAAAAACTATAAACCTATTAGATGAAAATACAGCATTATTAGAAAAAAACCGTGCCCTAGTTGTTAAAACTATGCATGCACAGGAGCAGGAACGCCATTATTTAGCACATGAATTACATGATGAGCTGGGGCAACTGATGACAGCTATAAGAATGGATGTTAATTATTTACAATCATTACTTAAATCACAAGAAAACAAGTCAGTAAATGAAATGCTAGATTCTATCGATGGATTGTCTAGAAAAATGATTAGCAGATTACATTCAACTATACAAAGAATTAGACCCGAAACCTTAGATCATTTTGGCTTGGTTGCCGCTTTAAATGAATTGGTAAGTGATTGGCGAAAGCATAACCGTACGGTTAAAGTGAAAACAAAATTTATCGCAGATGGTAAATATTTAAATGAAAATACGACTATTACTTTGTATCGTGCTGTACAAGAAGCATTAACAAATATTTCAAAATATGCCCATGCGGATGCTATAGAATTAAGCTTAGAAAACAACCCATCCAATAAGTTAGTAAAGTTAACTATAGTTGATAATGGTGTTGGGATTGATTTTGATAATGTCGAAAAGGATGGTGTGGGGTTGTTAGCTATGAAAGAGAGAGTGAATGCGCTAAACGGACAGTATTCTATTTTACCTGGAGGCGATGGGCATGGTACCTGTATTTTAATCCAACTACCCATTGACGAATCAAAGTTAGGTCGTTGTGTATTGCAAGAGAATGAAATACTTTTATAATTTTTGTACCGTTAGGGAGCTGGAAATAAATATCTGCAAGTTGGATGATTATTTCCAACTCCCTAAGGAACGTGCATGAAACAAAAACCCTACGTTATAATATTCCATACACGCTCCTAAGTAAGCTTCTGAAATTAGCTAAAGCTTATGGATAAATCAGCTGATATTTTAAAACACCGTTCCTGCACTATTTATAATCGTCCTCCGTTAGTATGTATAGGTATTAATACGTATTGCTTATCTAACTCTGAATTTGTATCATTTATGTGACATCGCGTTAAACCTATTGCCTAGTAGAGAAATAGTGTTTCAATTTCTTGATTCAATCTGGCGCTGTTTTTTATTAGATTAAATATAGTCATTTATCTGGTAAGTTTAAGTTAAGTTTTCCCTATACACATAATAAAAACAACACTTAAAGGTAGAGAAAATAATGGATTCAATAAATAACAATGTAGCTGAAAATGTTGATGATAATATCAAATGGATTTTTGGATCGAGTAAAGCAACAGTAAAGTTATTACAGAACATTGATAAAGTGATACAAACAGATTTATCCGTCTTAATTACTGGGGAGACAGGAACAGGAAAAGAGGTCATTGCTCAAATGATTCATGAGAAGTCGAGGCGAAATCATCAACCATTTGTCCCTGTCATAAGTTGCGCACTTCCCTCTCAACTTATACAGTCCGAATTATTTGGGCATGAAAAAGGTGCTTTTACTGGTGCGCATCAAAAAAAAATAGGCTATGTAGAAATGGCCGACAAGGGGTCTCTATTTTTGGATGAAATTGGTGATTTACCCCTTGATATGCAATCAACTTTGCTACGTTTTTTAGAAGAAAAAAAAGTAGTCCGAGTGGGGGGAACCCGTGAAATTCCGATTGATATTCGTGTTATTGCTGCAACGAATGTTGATCTTTCTGAAGCGATAAAAAAGGGTCAGTTTCGTGAAGACCTATATCATCGGTTAAATGTGTTGCAGATTAATGTTCCTGCTTTGCGTGAGCGAAGTGAGGATATAGAGTGTCTGGCTTGGCATTTCTTTGAGGAAACAAAAAAACAAAATTCACAAAATAAAGTTGCAGGGTTTAGTCAAGATGCCCTAAGCACCATGAGAGTTTATGCTTGGCCTGGAAATATTCGTGAGTTACGTAATCGAGTTCAAAGGTCTGTTGTTATGACTGAGCATCATTTAATTAGTCCAGAAGAT
>JALSLS010000234.1 GCA_026988195.1 Methylomonas sp. | reverse complement strand
ACCCAAGCATCAATCGTAAAGGGGTAACGTTTACGAGTCTCTATAACTGCATTCCGTAACCAAATACGACAATCATCACCGGTTAAAAAACTCCGTCGCCGAAAAGTTACCACAGTAAAGAAGTAACATGCACCTGGCGCATCTGCACGACGGTAATTAGACATATCAACAAGTCCTTATCTTTCGTAGGGTGGGCAATCTTTTCTGCCCACCATTTTTAACATCGTCATAAAAATACTTTAAATCACTTTGGTGGGCAGAAAAGATTGCCCACCCTACAATGTCGTCACTTATTTTTTATTTACCGCCTCCCAAAAAAACACAGTAAGACCAAACCAAAGAATAATATTAAAATAATAAGACCATCACCGACTCTAGCATAAGGAGTCATTCCCCCCATAGGCAAGATACTGCCTCTTAATATAAACTGTTTAAACATAGGGGCTTGTGCGATAATTTCAGCATCAGGAGAGACAATAGCTGTTACTCCTGTGTTAGTTACCCTTAGTAAGTATCGCCCTGTTTCCAATGCGCGCATTTGTGCAATTTGCATATGCTGATGCGGTTCTATTGAATCACCAAACCATGCATCATTAGTAACATTAACCAAAAAAGCAGCTTCGGGCATTCCTCGTATTGCTTCATCACCAAAAGCATCTTCATAGCAAATTGAAGTCGAAAAAGGATAGCCCCCCGCTTTCAGTAAAGCCTGATCATCGCCCCCAGGTGTAAAATCCCCTAAGTGAATATTAAGTGAATCTAATACAAGCCCTGATAATGGCTGTAACGGTAAATATTCACCAAAAGGTAATAGGTGGTTTTTATTATATTGGGCTTCATTTTTACCCAAAGTTAACACCGTATTATAAAATTCATTGTTTTTTCCTCTCGCAGGCAGACTAACAATCAAATCTGTATTTTCTTGCTTGGCTTTTGCCGAAAGAGGGTCTAAATAGAACTTTTTTACTTGTGCTAAATAAGCTGGAATTGCAGTTTCTGGCCAGATAATAATATCTGCATCCCAGTGCTTTTCGGTCATATCCCGATAGTTAACCAAGGTTTTAACCCTATTTTCAGGCCGCCATTTTTGATCTTGAGCCACGTTTCCCTGTATAAGCGCAACACTGATAGGCTTACCAATAACATGAGACCACTTTAGCGTACTTAAATATTCCCCACTCCCCCATATAATAATGACTATAGCAACGGCATACTTATATTTAATCGTCCGCTCAATTCCAGCGACCATAAAAGCAATCGATAGTGCCAATAAGAACCCCGTTCCATAGACCCCAACAATTGGAACAAAGCCTTTCAAGGGCATATTTAACTGTGTATAGGCAATTTGTAACCAAGGAAAGCCATTAAGAAACCAGTACCCCCTAAAATACTCGACTAAAATCCAAACAATAGGGATCAGCCAAACTACAAGGTTTTTATGTTTAACAGGCGTTATTTTAACGGATAGATAAGCTGTTAATGCAGGAAATATAGACCAAAAACAAACAACAGCAATGGTAAGCAGAACTGCACCAAAAAGTGGAGCACCACCATAATCATGAATACTAATAAAAACCCAAGAGATGCCGCTACCAAACAACCCAAGACCATACAAATAACCTCGTATTGTCGCACGAAGCGCTGAACAATCTAACCAGGCAAAAAAGATAAACCCCAATGAAACAATAGCTAAATATGAATAATTAAAAGGTGAGAATGCTAATGTTAATAACAAGCCAGCGAAAGGAGAAATTAACTCCCAACGCCATTTTACTAAAAATTTCATCTTAAACAGTTATGTAATAATGGATAGATACCCCATTATACGGACTTATTTTTATTAGCGGCCTGGTAAAAAACTAGGAACACCATCAATTCCTTCCCGAATCATTTGTATATACTGAAGCCCCATTAAAGTGCTCCCATCTCCTCCCCTTTCTATCCAGATAACTTTAACCTCCCCCTCTAATGCAAGTTCAGGGAAATCAAATGTGGTTACCGTACCAACGTCGATATTAATATTGTTTTTTAAAGAAACCATCAACCCATCTATCGATACATTTTTAGTTAAAAACACATATTTTTCACCTTTAAACTCAATCTCACCAGAAGCTGCCAGTACTTTTCTATAGGCTTTGCGCTTATATAATAAGTTATTAACATCATAAGATAAATTCCTGAACTCTATCGCCAAATAAATATGTCCATCAATTTTCTCAGCTCTCACAATATCAGCTTCACCCGCTAAACGCATTTCTGGTAAATACAAGTCGATCATAGCTGTCGAATCAAGTGCACGAAAAACCTCTTCAACCTCTGAAATAAATTTATTAGTATCTAACTCTGCTAACAACCCCGTAATAGACAAATTTCTGACAGAAATTTCCAGCTCTTTATTTGCTAAATAAATAAGTCCATGAGAGCTTAGACATTTTCTATAAGATCTTTTCTCTTCAGTCATAATAATAATTTTCTAAAAAATAATAATATATGCTAAAAGTATAGACTCTAATTTAAGTTATTCCATGAACTCCCTTCCTTTTTCTATGAAATATATTTTCTATTTTATTCTTCTCATCTTGTTGCCCTCTTGTACGGCAACAACACCT
>JALSLS010000233.1 GCA_026988195.1 Methylomonas sp. | reverse complement strand
AAAATGGATCCGAGTAAAGCATCAGGTATGTAATTTATGTTTTTAGTAAGGCAACTGGCAATAAATAACCCACCCAGATTGCGCAGATTTTTTTGTTTCTGATCAAACCATCTCAAGAGGCGCATAGCCAGCTACGGTCGCAACCAGCATCCTGCTTCGAGCGACACTTGCACATCCGTGTGCTTCGTAACGATTGAGATGGTTTGAGCAGGAATAAAAAAGCCAGTAAGGTGGGTGGGTTATTTGTTGCTGGTTGCCTAACTCCTCACCCATAACTTATGCTCTTAAGACCTCTCCCAAGCGGGGAGATGGAATTAAGAGCAACAATTACTTTTTATAGGGTGAGTAGTTACATTTTTTGTTCCTATCATTCTTGATAAGAACAGAAAGTATATCTTAGATTTGTGCTGGGGTTCGGGGCTTACCCGACCCAGCATATATTGTACTTAGGAACGTGCATGAAATAACTTCCCGGTTTCTAACTTGTCTTTTTGCTCCAGATGGAATGGTCTCATTCGTTGCGTAGCTTGCTATGCGCCTCATGAGATCATTCCATCTGAAACAAAAATCCTACCTTATAATTTCGGGAAGTTATTCCATACACGTTCCTTATCTAACGAGGTCACAATGAACACTACTACCAATCTAGTCCAAAATACAGGCCTTGGGCTTCGTCGTTCATTTTTAACTGAAATTATAAAGACCCCTCCCAAAAACGTAAGTTTTTATGAAGTTGCACCCGAAAACTGGATGACCTTAGGTGGAAAACTAGGTAAGCAGTTTAGAGCAATGACTGAACAATTCGATTTTATTTGTCATGGCTTATCACTCTCCATAGGTAGCACTGACCCGCTTGATGAAAAATTTATCCATGCGGTTAAAAGCTTTATGCAGCAACATAAAATTAAGTTTTATAGTGAACATTTAAGTTATTGCAGCCATCAAGGCCACCTATATGATTTAATGCCAATCCCTTTTACCGCTGAGGCAGTTAGCCACGTTGCCAAGAGAATCCAACGTGTTCAAGATATTCTGGAACAAAAAATAGCGATTGAAAATGTATCTTATTATGCTGCCCCGGGGCAAGAAATGGATGAGATTGACTTTTTTAATGCTGTCATTGAAGAGGCCGATTGTGATGTATTGATTGATATAAACAATATTTATGTCAACAGCACTAACCATGGTTACGATGCCGAAAGCTTTTTAAGGGCAATCCCGGCAAGCCGTATTGCTTATGCTCATATTGCAGGGCATTATGTTGAAGCTGATGATTTTTTAGTCGACACTCATGGCGCAGATGTTATTGATCCTGTCTGGACTTTATTGGCTAAGGCGTATGAACTTTATGGGGTGTTCCCAACCTTACTTGAACGTGATTTTAATATTCCTTCGCTAAATGTGTTATTAAAAGAAGTTGATACCATTCAATCCATTCAAAGTGCATGGAGCATCCAGCATAATCAAAAGCTAGCCTAAAGAAAATACATGAAAGTTGATTTTAAAGCTAAACAGCGAGAGTTTTCTGCCTATATAAGAGACCCTGTTAATAACCCGATACCTGCTGATGTAAAACAACAGCGGATGGAGACCTATAGGGAATTATTTTTTAATAATATTTCTAGCTTTTTAAGCAGCAACTTCCCAGTATTAAAAGCAATATTAAACGACCAACAATGGTTTGAGTTATCTCAAGATTTTTTTACCAACCACCCCTGTACAACCCCGTATTTTTCAGAAATTCCTGAAGAATTTATTGCCTATTTACAAAATGAACGTAACAAAGAAACTGATTATCCATTTCTATTAGAGCTTGCACATTATGAGTGGGTTGAAATGGCTCTTTCTATTTCACAGGAGGAATTAACAGCTAATTCAGATAGTTTTATAAAGAATATAGCTAAAAACAAGATTTCTTTATCCCCTTTAGCTTGGCCTTTAGTTTATCAATTTCCAGTTCAATTAATATCACCCACTTTTATACCCGAAACCACCCCGGAAACGCCTAGCTATTTATTAGTTTATCGGGGTATTGATGATGAAGTAAACTTTATTAAAATCCCCCCCATAACTTATAGGCTGTTACAAATTTTGCAAGAAAGTGAAAGCATCTCGTGTCATGACTGTTTAGCACAAATAGCTAAAGAGTCAGGTCATGCTGAACCAGAAAAAATCATTCAGTCTGGACTTCAAATCGTTAAACAGCTGGCAACAAAGAATATTATCTTAGGAGGGCTAAGGGTTTAAGGCTAGACTGTCGAAATCAGCCGCTTTATACATAATTTACTTTCCTAGTTTATGGATATTAACTTTATAGGATGTGCCGACGCAGGAGGCGCATCGACGGCTATTGATGCGCTTTGTTCCTCAGCACATCCTATGAGCTCTCTTTATTTTGTAGCTAATAATCAGAGGAACAATATGATTAATAAACAGGTTTTTCGACATCCTAGCTGTAACCGTTCAGTCGCCCTCTTTGGAAAAGAGGAGTTAGGGGAGGCTTTATTAGGAAAATCCCCCTCAATCCCCCTTTTTCAAAGGGGGAAGTGAACCGTTACGCCTAGTTTAATACCCCTTCCTTAGGATAAACTTACTTTTAAGTGCTTAATAGTAGCGGTAG
>JALSLS010000232.1 GCA_026988195.1 Methylomonas sp. | reverse complement strand
ACTTTACCTAAAGATTCAGCAAAAGTAGCGCATTTTTGTTCAATGTGTGGGCCACATTTCTGCTCAATGAAAATATCGCAAGATGTAAGAGAGTACGCGAAAGAAAAAGGCTTAAAAGAAGAGGAGGCCTTAAAGCAAGGAATGGATGAAAAATCTGAGCAGTTCTTGAAAGAAGGTGCTGATATTTACCATAAAGTTTAACTCTTTAATATGAGTTAGGGGTCTGGAAAGGTCTTTATGCAAATAGTAGGGTGGGCAGTTTTTCAGCCCACCATCAATACCGCAACACGGTGGGCAGAAAAGATTGCCCACCGTACGGTTTATAAACTGTCCCGTTTTAAATTCTTAGCCCTTATTTTACGGGGTGATTTGATTTCTGTTCTTGTTCTCTTATCCGCAAAAAACTAGCAAATCGTGGAATGCCTTTTAGGGTTTTTCCGTGGTAGGTGTAGGTAATAATCGAGTTGATAGCTGGCGGAGTTGATCTTTGCTTGTCAGTAAAGCCACTACCAATTTTAAATTGTAAGCCCTTATTGGTTTCTACCAAAATAGCTCCCATCAAGCCTGTGTATTTCCCTTTACCAGGAATATAGGCCAGTACTCTAGCTTCTGCATCATAATAGGGTTTTACTTTTAATAAATCACTGTTTCTTCCTGCGTGATAAAGCGCATCTGAGTGGTGAAGCATAAGACCTTCACTTCCTTTTTCTACTATTTTGTCTAATGCTTGCATGAGCGCAGTTTTATCTGCTACTTGAAATTGCTTTACTAATTTTAAATAATCCCCCCTATATAGAGCCGTTAGTTGCTGTAACTGCTTTAAACGTTTGCTAAAGGGTTTGTTTGATTGGGGTAAGTCAAAAATAAAGTAGCGAACTTGTTTCCATTCACTTTCTATAGCCTGTTTTTTTCTAACAATACTCAGTAATGCTTGAAACTTTCCTCGCCCTAACCAAAGTTCACCATCCAGTGCTTCATCTGGAAAATTTTTTGTAAACCAACTAGGGGCGATGAATGGGTTTCCTTGGCGAGAAATAAGCTGTTTTCCATTCCAATAGGCTCGAACACCGTCTAGTTTTTCGCTTACCCAGTATTGAGTTAAGTCAGTTTGGCCTTGATAGGTTTTTGCAAGTGTTAGTGGTGGAGGTGTGTCTGCCTGACAGGTTAAACTGATGGAGAGTAAGTAAGTGGCTAACAGCAATGATATTGAATAAGGCATAGTGGATTGTTTGTAAGCTAACGGCTAGTTTATTGTAAAGCCTTTTTCCGATATGTTTTGTGATCTAGATGTTTGTAGAGATTAATGGATACTATTCAGCATCTTTAGTGAAATGTTTCGTAGGAGCGTCCGCCCCCGGCGCGATTAAAATAATGCTCTTTGCTCTAAAGCTTTCAACTACCTTCGCGCCGGGGGGCGGACGCTCCTACATCACCATTGCCTAATCACAAGTTGAGTAGTTGCGATTAATGTCTGGTATTAATCATTTGTAAGGCCATATTGATTGAAAAGGCTATGATTAGGAGTAAAATACCTAGGGCTAGCCCAAGCTCAAAATTTCCTTTACTTGTCTCCAAAGCAATCGCTGTTGTCATTGTTCGAGTGACATCTTGGATATTCCCACCTAACATCATGGCTGCTCCAACTTCACCAATAGCCCTGCCAAATCCAGTTATAACACCTGCTAGAAGCGGATAGCGTAGTTCACTGATAATGGGGAGTATTTGTTGGTGTGGTTTTGCTCCTAGCATGGTTAAAGTAGTCACTAGGCGATGATCTGCTGATTGAATGGCGACTAACGTCATATTCATGATAAGTGGCAGGATCAAACAAGTTTGTCCTATTATGACGGCTGTTTCAGTATAAAGTAGCCCTAACGCACCTAAAGGCCCTTGGCGACTCAATAGGCCGTAAAAAATTAACCCAATCATGACTGTTGGGATAGCCATGAGTGTGTTGAGTATTTGCTGAATTAATCGTTTACCTGAGAATTGAGTAATGGCGGTTATAATGCCAAGAAAAAGACCAAAAATAGTGGCAATTAAAGTAGCAATTAATGAAATTTTGACAGAAGTCCAGGCAATTTGATAAATGTCTGGGTCAAATCCTATGATAAGTTGTAATGCAGAAAGGATTGACTCTGAGAAATAATGCATGTGTCGGTTGTTTTATGGGTGATTGTTTGAGTTGCTTTCTCGTTGCCAGTGGCCTGACTTTCCACCATCCTTTTCAATTAATTGTACTGATTGGATAATCATCCCCCTATCCACCGCTTTACACATGTCATAGATGGTTAATAGTGCAATTTGAGTGGCATTTAATGCTTCCATTTCAACACCCGTCTGACCATTGGTTTTAACCGTTGTTAGACAGTGAATACGATGGCGGTGTTTTTCTGCTGTTAAGTTAACTTCTACATGGGTTAGAGGGAGAGGGTGGCAAAGAGGGATTAAGTCGGCTGTTTTTTTACTTGCCATAATCCCCGCAATTCTTGCAATGCCAAGAACATCTCCTTTTTTATGTGAACCTTGGGTGATTAGCTCCAAGGTTTCAGGTAACATTTCAATAAAACCTTCACAAGTTGCTGTGCGGTGTGTAATGGCTTTGTCTCCAACATCAACC
>JALSLS010000231.1 GCA_026988195.1 Methylomonas sp. | reverse complement strand
TGGTTACACTGTAGAAGAGTTGCCACCCGCTGCGGCTCCTGAAACTAGTGCTTCTATTTATAGAGCTTATGATATTCGAGGAATTGCTGATAAAACTCTAACCAAGGAAATAATTTACGATCTAGGCAAAGCGATTGCTTCCGAAGTTAAAGATAAGCATATCAGTACTATTGTATTAGGGAGAGATGGCCGCTTATCCAGCGAATCCTTTGCAGAATCTCTGGCGCAAGGCATTATTTCAACAGGTGTTAATGTACTTGATGTTGGCCTTGTACCCTCTCCTCTGGTTTATTTCGTTGCTCAACATACTGAGGGAAAATCCGCTGTTGTCATTACCGCAAGCCACAACCCAGCTGAATATAATGGACTTAAAATAATCATTGATGGTGATTCACTTTCAGGTGAGCGTATTCAACAAATAAAGCAACGCGTAGACGATAAGAACTTTGCTGTTGGATCACCAGGGTCAATAGATAAAAATGATATATTCATTAATGAATATATCGGTACCATTGCTGAAGATACTCACCTTGTCAGACCGATGAAAGTCGTTGTCGATTGTGGTAATGGGGCTGCAGGTATATTAGCCCCCACTGTTTTAAAAACGCTGGGCTGTGAAGTCTTCGAGTTGTTTTGTGATATTGATGGCAACTTCCCTAACCACCACCCCGACCCAACCAACCCAGATAACTTGCAAAATTTAATCGCAGGGGTTGCTCACTTCCAAGCTGATATAGGTCTTGCCTTTGATGGTGATGGTGATAGGCTAGGCGTTATTGACTCAAACGGTAAAATAATCTGGCCAGATAGACTGCTTATGTTGTTTGCTAAAAACGTATTAGCAAACAAACCAGGAGCAGAGATTATTTATGACGTAAAATCCTCTCATCATCTTAAAGGCTATATTGCCAAGCTAGGAGGCCGTTCTCTTATGTGGAAAACAGGCCATTCCTTTATGAAAGCTAAAATAAAAGAAACAGGGGCTGCATTAGCGGGCGAAATGAGCGGGCATATTTTCTTTAATGACCGTTGGTTTGGCTTTGATGATGCCATCTATTCAGCAGCACGCCTTATTGGAATTTTATCTGATGATAGCCGTGATAGTGCTAAAGTGTTTGCTGACATTCCTGAAAGTAGTAGTACACCTGAAATTAGTATTGCATTAGCTGAAGGCGAAAATATTATTTTAATGGAACAAATACTGGCTAATGCTGATTTTAAAGAGGCCGAATTAATAACTATTGATGGTCTGCGGGTAAATTTTGCTGATGGCTGGGGGCTAGTAAGAGCTTCTAATACTATGCCGGCCTTAGCGCTTCGCTTTGAAGCCGATGACAGTGCCGCATTAGATCGCATCCAGTCTGAATTTAAAGACTTACTGATAAAAATAAAACCTGATATGAACATACCGTTCTAATTTATAGTAACCGTTAAGCCCCCCCTTTTTCAAAAGGGGAGATGAACGGTTACAATTCATAAGATACCTATACAAAGAACAAGCATAATGACAGAGAATACATCCCATCACATAGCCCATGTCCTTATTGAGGCCTTACCTTATATTAAGAAATTCAAGAATAAAACCGTTGTGGTTAAGTTTGGTGGTAACGCCATGGTTGATGAGGAATTAAAGCACAGTTTTGCTAGGGATATTGTTCTTATGAAATTTGTTGGGATTAACCCCATTGTTGTTCATGGAGGCGGCCCTCAGATCGGAGACCTTTTAAAAAGACTCAATATTAGCTCTCATTTTGTAGATGGAATGCGAGTCACCGATAGTGAAACCATGGATATCGTTGAAATGGTTTTAGGCGGACAAGTCAATAAAGAAATTGTTAGCTTAATCAATCTACATGGAGGGAAAGCCATTGGATTAACGGGCAAAGATGGAAATTTTATCCATGCCAGAAAAATCAATTTAAAGACAACATCACCCGAGTCTCAAGCATCTGAAATAATTGACCTAGGCCATGTAGGCGAAGTCAGTAGTATAGATCCTGCCGTTGTCGATATGCTTTGCAATAGTGATTTTATTCCTGTTATTGCTCCTATTGGTGTTGGTGAAGATGGCCGCTCTTATAATATAAATGCAGATCTTGTCGCGGGTAAGGTAGCCGAAGTATTAGAGGCTGAAAAACTACTATTACTGACTAATACGGCAGGAATTTTAGATAAAAACAAACAATTATTAACTGGGCTTTCTATTACCGATATAGATAACTTAATAGCTGATGGCACTATTGAAGGCGGTATGATTCCTAAAACTCAATGTGCTACCGATGCTTTAAAAGGGGGCGTTTCAAGTGTACATATTATTGACGGTCGAGTTGACCACGCGGTTTTACTAGAATTATTTACAGACCAAGGCGTAGGTACCTTATTAGTCCAGGGCAAGTAAAGCTTCAAAAGTAGGATGGGCAAAGGAGGTACGACGTGCCCATCAATGGCATCGTGTTAAATTGATGGGCACACTATCGTTTTGCCCATCCTACAGTATCCTTAGGAACGTGCATGAAACAACTTCCCGATTTCTAACTTGTCTTTTTGCTCCAGATGGAATGATCTCATTCGTTGCGTAGCTTGCTATGCGCCTCATGAGATCATTCCACCTGAAACAAAAATCCT
>JALSLS010000230.1 GCA_026988195.1 Methylomonas sp. | reverse complement strand
GCTTAGCCCTTAACCTTACGGTTAACAGCCCATGACTCGGGGTCACAGCGGTTCACTACGCCTTACTGTGTAAGAGAATTTCACTCTTTGATCTAGCGCCAGCTTCGCTTGGCGCACTGGGTGTCCTCTATATTTCGTTCATAAATGCGAAGTACTGTGTTTAGAGTCAGTTTAATCTTTTTTAAATAGAGCTATAAAATGGTACGGCAAAGTATCGTCATCAATATTTTTCGCTATTACAAGACAGTTTTTAACATGCTCAGGATCAAGCCCTAGCTCACTAGCACCTTGAATAAATTTATCTCTATGATTTGAGTTTCCATTTTTGTAAAGTAAAAATGCTAGAGATAAATCAGAGTGTTCGGCTGGTATAACAACAATTGTATTAGTATGTCCTTCTTTTTCCCATGTTCGGTTTACAATTTTTGAATATTTACGAATTGATGATTCAAGTCTTACTTGATCATCAGGTGTAAACATATTAAGTATAACTCCAATTTCTGACCATCTTGGAGTACTTCTTTCTTCAAGCTTTAAGAATATATTTTTAAACAATTTACTTGTTTGAGGTTTTGGTTTTACAACCTCAACCCCGTGATCACGAGAATTATAGTAGCGGTCTATTGGTTCAGACATACCAGAAATCATGAATTCTCCATCTTCTTCTTTGAGGCTATTCATATTTAATAAGGTCGTAAAATATAACCCCAAGAAATCAAGTTCATCACCTACTATTGTTACTTTCTTTTCAAGCTCTGTTCTTTGAGTAAGATAATGAATTATTTGTACAGGATGCTCTAGTATATCAAAAACTGTTTCAAAATCGGCTAAAGTCATAGTCGGGCATGATTCATATTCTTCGGGAATCCAACCAGTATCATTAATTTGACCAAGGTTCGTTTGAAGCGTAGAAAAAGCTTCTAAAGAAACAGAAACTCTAATAACTTTATTAATTCCAGATAGGTCAACAGGTAGCTGTTTTTTCAATTCAATTCCAAGTTCAGGATTTTTCGATATGGTTTCAAGATATGTTTTAAACCTTTTTGATTGAATGCTTGGCTCAATTAAAACTTCTTTAATATGCCTTTTTAGTCTATCTGGTGCTCCTCTGTTGGCAGGTTTCGTTATTTTATGTGATTTTGCTTCTATTATAATCGCATAAGAGTCGATAAATGTTATTAGATCTGTTTCATAGATCGTTCCCTCATAATTCCATTTTACTCCAACAACTGTAGAGGCATCAGGAAATCGTCTATTAACAATTTTATTAATTTTATCTTCTAAGTAATTTGCCCTTCTATCGTGTAAATCCTCTTTCACAACACTTTCGATATAGCCATTCAAGGATGAAAGAATAAAACTAAAAAACAACTGGGGTACTGGGCAAAAATACTTATTATCTTCTAACTTTGTTATGGGTTTTTCCCAAACAGGGTTATCTAGTAAAATATAATTAGAGTTGAAACCTTGTAACTCGCCAATTGACAGTGAGAATATGTCACAAATCTTAGTAACTTGATCTACAGAGATATTTAGCGCTTCAGAAATATCTTTTGATCTGAATATAAAATAATCTGACATTCGTAAATCATAATGAGCCATCATTAGAAAAAATGTTTTCTTTTTTGATAGTTTCCCATAGCCTGAATTTTTTAAGTAGTTTTCCGCTTCATTTTCTGGTCGCTCTATAAGTTCAAAGTATTTATGGATTAGTTCTTTAGTGTTTTTACATTTTTTCAAGTCAGATAACTCATTAAATCTCTTATTAAGTGACAACTCAATGGAGCTAAGCATGAAATTAAAAACATCAAATATTTGTGTAACACTAATTCCTTCTCTTTCTAATAAAGCTTTATCAAAATAGCTATAGAGTTCATATGAAAGTTCGTTTACTTGAGAAAAATGTCCCCAGTTCCTTACCGCTTGTGTATTTAGCCTAACTATTTCTTGCAGCTTTTGAATGGCACTTGTTTCTTTTGAGTTCGATATTTGATCACTTGAAAATCTACTAGAGCTAAAGGAATATCCTAAACTTTTTAGTTCATCTATTATTTGTTGAACTACTTCAGGCACTATTGGCATCAAGCCTACTTCACTTTTTTTAATTTGTAAAAATAATGCTTGTAAAACTTCGATATGAAATTGATGAGTGTCATCAGCCTTCTCTGTACTTTGAACACCTTTACTAGTTACACCTTTTGCCAAGCTATATCCAGCTATTACAGAGATTAAAGTTATAGGGTCACGTTCTTTTAGAATAGTACTTATTGCCGATATTGATTCTTCGAATTTCTTTTTACTTTCTTCTCCTATTTTATCAACTAGTTCTTTCCTTTGATCATCAGTAATATGCGAAAGGGGATTAGGCATTTTTGTAAATACTGGACCAATTTGATCACTAGAAGCGTCATTATTTTTGGCATTTTTTTGCTTAAGACGCTTCTGCTTCTGTCTCTTTTTATTTGCTCTTCTTTTTTTATTATCTTTGCCCATAGAATAAATACCAGTATTAAATGCTTGCTATATTTTTCTTTGCCTCGCAGAGACATAACGCCTAGTTAAGCGGATTGCGTTTATTAAAAAAAACTCAAAACCACTAGAAACTTAATCAACCACGCTAAACTTATCGTAAATTACCAAGTAGCAATCCACTTGA